>JBQMYN010000043.1:0-20312 GCA_052173475.1 Treponema sp. | reverse complement strand
GAAGCAGTTTTGATGAACAAGCACGGACGATTAAGGAGTGGACGGCAGCCGCTGGGTAATGGGGCTGATTCAATAGGTCTGTTCGGCAATAGAGTTATCGAACAAGTCTATTCCCATCAGCATAGCTGATAAAAACCGGTCAGCAAAGATTTACCGGTAACGCCTAAGAGTTCTCCTTGCTTTTTGCTTGTATTTATCCCATATTTTTAGTATAGTATACATAATGAAACAACGTATTGGCTTTTTATATCTTCAAACCGGCGGCGGGCATATCTCAGGAACCAAAGCATTAACAGCATATCTGGCAGAAAAATACTCGAACGAGACGGTATGCCTTTCAAAAAATGGATTTAAGAAAGAAAATAGAGTCTTCCGAGTATTTTTTGAAAAGGGGTATGCAATAACATCGAATTATTTTGAACTTGGGTATGTTGCTTTTTATCAATTAACAAAATCGCAAACAATACTTTCTTCACTGGAATATCTGTTGCGTCCATTTATTGTAAAAAATTTAGTTGAATTTATTAAAACTGAGAACATAACCAAGTTAGTGTGTTTGCATGAAATTCTCATACCTTTTGCACGTATCGCGATCAATAGAGTTAATCCTGCTATTCCGCTTATTTCTCTTGTTATGGACCCGTTTACAGCGCATCCTTCATGGTTTTACGAAAAAGATACGGAACTTATTGTATTTTCCGAAAAATTACGTAAAGAAGCACTAACAAACTACGGTTTTGATCCTATAAGGGTACATCACTTTCCTCTTATGCTATCGCGCAGCTTTGATAAGCGGTACTCTATAGAAGAGAAAATTGCAGCAAAGGAAAAACACGGCATTCCCCTTGACAAAAAAATTCTGCTCATGGTTGGCGGCGGCGAAGGGTTAAAATCAACACTACACCTTGTCCGTTCATTTATTTTACAACGCTGCGATGCCCAGCTTATTGTCATCTGTGGAAAAAATAAAATACTAAAAACACAGCTCGAAATATTGATTAACACTTTACAAATAAAACATGTCAAGGTATTGGGTTTTGTAACCTGTATGCCTGATTTTATCAATATAGCCGATTGCGTTATCACCAAAAGCGGTCCTGCAACAGTAATGGAAACACTTGCTGCTGGAAAACCGCTCATTCTTGCAAGCTATGTACGCGGGCAAGAACTCGGCAACATGCTTTATGTTGTGAATAACCAACTGGGATGGTATATTACAAAACCAAGAAAAATTATTGCAAAAGCTAAAGAAATTATGGCAAACGAAGCACTGTTACGGGAAACAAATGCACGAATTGATAATATACGGATAGAAAACGGATTAAAGCCGATTGCAGATTTTATTTACCGTTTTGGGCTACCGTAATGAAGCGTATCACTGTAAGTGCTGTTTTTATGCTCGTCTCAGCGGCAGTTGCATTTTCCGAAACACCATATACATTTTTTGTTGAAAATGAACATTGGATTTATGATGCTCTGCATATTATTTCTGTTGAATCACGCCAAGCAACGCTTGCCGACCGTCAGCCGCTTTCAAAAGGGGAGCTTACTGAATATTTTTCAGCACTGGACTATGCAAAAATTCCTCAAGCAAGCGAGCCTCTTTATTATGAAATGTCTCGCTATTTTGCCGAACAGCCGTTTCTTGTTTCAACAGACTACTTACAGTTTGATGTAAACGGCATTTTTGCACTAACGGGGCAGTACATATACCGTCCTGCCAATACTATACGGCTTGACAGTTTTTTGCGATATAACAGAACTCCAGCTGTTATATCAGTTCCGCTGCAAGTTATGTTTACACCATATATTACCTTTTTCGGCGATATTGCTTTGAAAAAAAACTATTGGGCAGCGGAACTTTCACACCCATATACGAATATCCCATTAGAAAGCAATGCCTTTGATGCGCAATTTCCTTTGAGAGGCGGTATTAGTTTTGGCGGACGTTTTTGCAATCTGACTATCGGCAGGGGAAAATTGAATATCGGTAGATCGCTTGCAGGCAGTATGCTTCTCGGCGATGCAGTTGACCGCCTCGATTATATGACTGCATCATTTTTTCATAAAAAAGTACGGCTTTCTTTAAATGTTATCGAACTGGAACCTACACGTTTTATTTTTTCACATGAAGCGGCATTCCGTCCAATTGATTGGATTGCACTGCGGCTGTATGAAGGGGTAGTGCTTAATACCCCTTTTGATCCAAAATATTTAAACCCAATGATGATTTTTCATAACTTCTTCGGCTGGAAAGAAGATACATTCAATAAAAAAAGTGAAGGGACAAAAACTACCGGAGGGACTTCTCTTGTCGGCTGTCAGCTTGGATTCGGTATTGATATTATACCGATACGGGGACTTCGTTTATACGGTCAATATGGTCAAAATCAGTTTCAAACCCATTTTGAGAAAAAAACCTATTCCGATGCTGCTAATATACCTAATAGTCTTGGCGGTTTATTCGGTATTGAGTATATTTATCCTACAGCGATTGGGCATATTTCTGTTACCGGAGAAGCCCTTTATGCAAACCCGTGGATGTATATAATGGAAAACAAGCGCATTAGTTTATATCATCAGCGAAAGGATACTGTTGCCGGTAAGAATAAAACCTCCGATCCGATTATGATATGGGTGGCAAATCCGTATGGACCGGATACTGCGGGCTTTTTTTTGCAGAGTTCACTCGTGATGCCGAAACACTACAGTGCGCAATGCGGGTATCGTTTTCTTGCAAAAGGAGAAAACGAGGCAACATTTCTTGCAAACGAACATCATTATCCTTCTGCAAGCGTCTATGATCCCTTAGCTGATGCAAAAACTCCCTCGGGAACAGCAGCATATTTTCATACATTCTCACTTACAGGAGCCTATAATGTTCTCCCAAACCTTGAACTGAGTACAGGATTGCAATGGTCATTTGTTCATGGTAAAAAATATGGACATGCTCTTGATTGTTATGCCGCTATCAAATATGCTATAAGAGGTAGTTCACGAGGACACAAATACTAACGTTTGAATAAATACGCAGCCTGCCTATGAACAATTATACAGGCACTGCACAACCAGTATAGGGCATCTCTAAAAACTCGCTTAGATTTTTAGAGGTTCCCTATAGCTTTACTAGTGGGGCATCTCTAAATATCCATCCTAAGTTTTTAGAAATACCCAAATACCATAATTACATAGGAATACTACATGAAAAAGAAATACTTGATTATTATGCTATTGTTCTCGATAAGTGCCGGAGTATTTGCCCAAGCATCCGTTGATATATTCGATCCTTTTTATGATGATATGACAATCTGGGAAAACACAGGAATTATCAATGATGCACCTTCAATACGTCCATATCCCCTGCAAGAAATAAAACGTATATTGCAAATAGTTATCGAAAAAGGAACAGCCGAGCAGCGGCTCCGTGCAGCGGACTATCAAAAGCGTTTTTTCGGTAAAGTGTTTCACTTTGGGTTAAAAAATGAACTTGCGGTAAAAGCTCCTAAAAAAAGATATGAGCTCGATCTATCACCGACGATGGATATTAATTATACGCTCAATGACTTTCTTACTATTTCGGGTAAAGTTACGGCATTGATCACAAATAAACTGTATAATGAAGCACTAACGCCGCAATTTCGATACTCAAACTATGATATTGCCGATGATTTAGTAAAGGTCAGTTCTTTTTATCTATTGCCGGTTTTCAACACCGGTGTTGCGGTTGGAACACCGCGGTACTATTTTACCGCAGGCATTGCCCGCACTAGTTACGGACCATTCCATGACAATAGCCCGCTAGTAGGATCTCATGCAATGCACCAAGGACAATTCAACTTTGTTGTAAACTTTGAGAAGTGGACATACAACCAAGCCTTTCTTACCCTCACAGCTACTGATGATACGAAAGATAACAGGAATCCCGGAAAGTTTCTGATGCTCCACTCGCTTAATATCCGCCCCTTTCCATGGTTATCTTTCGGTATGGTTGACAGCATTGTGTACGGTAAACGATTTGAACCCATCTATATGATTCCATTTTCAACCTATTTTATCAGTCAGGGACTCTATGATTTTCCGGATAACAGTTTAATCGGCTCATTTTTTACAGTAAAACCGCTCAAAGGCTTACGCATTGACGGGCTCGTATATGCTGATGACCTTGGATTTAATGAGATTGTAAAGTTCAAAAAAGATGCAAAAATGCGGATGTCGGGGCAGTTTGGTATATCATATACCATGCCTAAAACCCACTGGTTTTCGTTTGCCGATTTGAACTATACCTTTGTATTTCCTTATGCCTATACTCATTACGGGAATCATCGTATTGACTACCCCAACTATGAAAGCTATACGCATAATGGGGTTCCGCTCGGCAGCAATCTTGAGCCTAACTCAGATAGAATACAGGTGAAAGTAGCATTTGCGCCGCTGTATGGACTCAATCTACAGCTTTCAAATACCTTTATCCGCCATGCGAATATCAGTGAAAGTATTACGGATATTGGTATGCTGCGCGGTTATTTGTCAAAGGAGTATACCACAAACGGAACAGTGAACAACCACGCCGCCTTAACTAAACAGCAAGGAGGAGTCGCTGTGTCTGATAAGCACGCATTTTTACATTCTAATCCTTTTATGCGCCAGCAAACTATACAGTATGTTAATCAGGTCGGTCTTGATGTCAGCTGCCATTTACCTATTAAAAAATCAGGCGGATATATGCTGTTTAAATTCGGTTATACCTTTGAAGTGGATATTAATCCCGGTATTAATAATAATATTTATAAAAAAATATGGTCTGTTGATACAATGAAAACAAAAACAGATGATGAAATTAGAGAAGCGGCAGATAAGCAGCTTGCAGAATGGAGAAGTGATGCCACCGGAAAAAACTTTAACCATTATATCCGTATGTCTGCTGAGTTTGCCTATTAAAACTATACCGGTTTGTAAATCAGTCTTATTACGGCAACCTGTTTAGAAACTTCAATTCCAGAACAGGCTGCCTTGAAATGAGATATTATAAATCGAGCTATTGGGTCGATTTATAACTCGTCAGTCTATTCGGCAACGGAGTTATCGAATAGGGCTATTTACCATTATAGAAGGATATACTATGCATTATTTTTATAATCAAGATGAAGAACAAGCAAAAGAGACAAAAAAAGATGCCGCTCAGGATCCACTACTCCAAAAATTTTTAGCAACACGGCAAATTATTCTCTCAGGTGAAGTAGACAAAGAACTTGCAGAAAAGATTATCCGTCAATTGCTTATTTTGGAAGCAGACTCCAGTACAAAACCAGTCTATGTGTACATTGATTCCCCCGGTGGAGATGTTGATGCAGGTTTTGCTATTTTTGATATGATCCGGTTTATTAAATGCCCAGTATATACTATCGGCATGGGACTTGTTGCAAGTGCCGGCGCATTGATTTTACTTGCTGCTCCTCAACAACGCCGCTTGGGGCTGCCGAATAGTCATTATCTTATTCACCAGCCACTATCCGGCATTAAGGGCGTTGCAACGGATATTGAAATTCATGCGAACGAAATTGAAAAAATGCGCAAAAAAATTAATGCATTAATTGCGGTAGAAACCGGTAAAAATGAGCAGGAAATAGAAAAAGACACTGACAGGGATTATTGGCTCAGTGCAGAAGAAGCTCTTAATTACGGACTCATTAGTGCGGTAATGATTTCCCGCAACGATATGCCGAAAAAATAACTATAGCGGGTCTGTTCGGTAACTTCGCTATCGAATAGACCAGCGAGTTCAAAAGCAGCCTGTTCCGAAATGATAGTTTTGGAACAGGCTGATGAGGTGCTAGTCTGGTTGCTTCTATTCCGGTGACGGAGAAGTGGCTGTCCAAAAACTGAAGTTTTTGGTGGTGAGCTTTGCTCACCTGTTTCCTTAAATTTAGATGCGATGTTTAAAATTAAGTCATTATTGTATCAAGACTTAATTTTAAACTCGTTATCAGCTTTGTTGATGTCGGTATCCCGAAAGTAATCACCTTTTGGGGCATCCCTTTCCTCAGACGAAAGTTTAGCAATAACGGTAGTTTCTATTTTTGTCTTCTGCTTTTTCTCTTTAAAAATATCCTGAAATGCGAGGGCAATGACTTCATCCATTGTCTGAACCTGATGAAACTGTAACCCTTTTTTTATATAATCGGGAATTTTTTCCAGATCGCCTTTATTTGCAGCAGGAATAATCACTGTCTTAATACCATTGCGATGCGCAGCAATAGTTTTTTCCTTTAAACCGCCAATCGCCAGCACTTGCCCCGTTAGCGACAGTTCACCTGTCATTGCAAGCTTTGGTTTTATGGCTTTCTTTGCCAGCAGTGAGAGCAAGGCTGTCGCCATAGTAATCCCTGCCGATGGACCATCTTTTGGAGTTGCTCCTTCAGGAATATGGAGATGCACAAAATGACTGTCAAACCATGCAGCTTTTAAAAGTCCTTTAGAAACAGCACAGCGGCGTACCCACGACCATGCAATTGCGGCGGACTCTTTCATCACATTCCCCATTTGCCCTGTAAGCCGAAATTGCCCTTTCCCTTGATTTACTAATGCTTCTATGAGTAAAACCTCTCCACCCATTGCAGTCCACGCAAGCCCCAGTGCCGTGCCATACGTTTTTGCCTGCTTAATATCATCATCGCGGAATACCGGCTGACCGAGCATCTTTTCAATATCCTGTTGCTTCGGTACAAAAAGTTCAGATTCTGTCCGTATACCTGTTACTAATTCAACCGCTAATTTTCTATGAATTTTATCCAGATTCTTTTCAAAATTCCGAACACCGGCTTCCCGTGCATAGGCATTGGCAATATACAGCAAGGCTTGTTTTGAATATTTTACCTGCGTCTTCTGTAAGCCGTTTTTTTGCAGGCTCTTGGGAATAAGGTAATTTTTTGCAATTTCTACTTTTTCCGTATCAATATATCCTGAAAGACGGATAATTTCAGCTCTATCGAGCAGCGGACGAGGAATAGAATCCAAGGTATTGGCTGTCAAAACAAAGACAATATTGGATAAATCAAAAGGTAAATCTAAATAGTGATCTCTAAATTCGATATTTTGTTCAGGATCAAGGACTTCTAATAGTGCACTAGATGGGTCCCCTTGCCGGCTTTCACCCATTTTATCTACTTCATCAATCATAAAGACTGGTGCTTTTGTTTTGACAATTTTGAGTCCCTGCAAAATTTTCCCCGGCATGGCACCAATATAGGTTCGCCGATGCCCTTTTATTTCTGCTTCATCCCGCATACCGCCGACAGAAAAGCGGAAAAAAGGTTTATTCATTGCATGGGCAATTGATTTTCCAACGCTTGTTTTGCCTACCCCGGGAGGACCGACTAACAGAATAATCGAACCCTTAGAATCGCCTTTTAATTTCCTGACAGCAAGGTATTCTACAATACGTTTTTTAACATCTTCCATACCGTAGTGCTCATGATCCAAAATATGTTGAGCCTTCGTTATATCATACACTTCTTTTTCAGGATTATTCCACGGTAACGTTAAAATTGTTTCTAAATAATTTCTCCCTACAATATACTCAGGAGACCCCGGCTCTGCTAATGAAAACTTCGCAAACTCAGATTCAACAGTTTCTTTCACCTCTCCTTCAAATTGGAAAGAATCAATTAATTTTCTAAATTTATCTTCATCAGCAATCTTGGGGTCAGAAGTTAATCCTAATTCTTCCTTAATACTCTTTAATTCTTCCCGTAAAAAATACTCACGTTGATTTTTTTCAACTCTATTGTTGAGGTCATTTTGAATTTTTCGCTGTATTTCCAGCAATTCTTTTTCTTTTTTAATATGAATAAGAACTTGCTCCATCCTTTCACGAATATTGAGTATCTCCAGAATTTTCTGCTGTTCTTCTTTTGGAATATTCAAAATACTGATAATAAAATCAGCAATTTTTCCCGGATGGTCAATATTTACCAGATTAAGCCGCATTTCCTCAGAAAAAAGCGGATTATTTTCTGATAATTCCTTCATTTCACTGATAAGTCCTCGTAACAGTGCTTTGACTTCAAGTGTATCTCCGCTTTCTTCATCTTCAAGATATTGTACTGCTGCAATGATAGGTTTCTGTTTATGTACAATTTTCCGAATCTTAAAACGCTTGAGCGTAGATACAAGAATATTCAGCCCTCCATCCGGTAAATTAATTTTCTTTATGATGCGGGCAACTGAACCGATTTTATGTATATCCGATCCGGATATTTCTTCTGCATCATTTTTAACAAGCGATAAGCCAATAAAACCACTGTCTGAATATGCATCCTCAACAGTACGAATATCATCAGCATCGTCAATAAGAAGCGGGGTAAAAATTCCCGGATAAATAGGTCTACCTGCTAGCGGTAAAATGTTAATTTTTGGCGGTAAAAGCTCTTCAACTGCGATAACCGCTTTTTGTTCTTTTATATCTGAAGCCATAGCTTAAATATCCTCATAATTGAATAAAAAGTCAATAAAGCGGTTGCAGAATAACAGACATAAATTACTTTTTGCAGTAAAAATACATTCAGAATAGATATGAGGCATCAGCACAGCTGATAACGAGTATTTTTGATAAGTCTTTGCATTATTATTACTTATCAAAAAACATCACAAAATAAATTTAGGGAAAACCGGTGAGCAAAACGCACCTCTAAAAACTGAGGTTTTTAGAGGTTTGCCCTATTGAGTACATCTTTTAAAGCGGCTACTTCTTCAGCGGACAATGTTATGCCTTTTCCCATTTTTTCATGATCAGGAGACCAGCTGCGAATATCAAACTTAGCTGCTCTCCCATTCCAAGAAACGGAATTTAACTCTGTTGTCCAACCACTTTTCGAGGTGGACAGTACCCCATATTTTTCAATAATTTCAAAACTAAATTCATCTGCCATTGTGTTTCCCTCTTTGTATGAACGCCGTACTTCATCATTTGCCCTAGATATACATCTAAGGAAACCGGTGAGCAAGGACAGTCTTCAAAAACTGAAGTTTTTTGACAACCTCATAGTAAACCATTTCCTTACAGAACAAGCCGATAGGCTTTCAGTTTTTGGACAGCCCCTGTTCTAACTCTAGTATAGCATAGAATGTAAAACAATAAAAGCAGATAACCGCACAAAATGAGAAACCGCTACCACTACTTTTGAAACCATTGTACTGATAATATCGCACACTACATCTAAGGAAACCGGTGCGCAAAGCTCACCTTCAAAAACATCAGTTTTTGGACAGCCCCTGCTTCCAGAAATTGCTGCTGCCCGCTGCACTATGAGACATATCTGATGCAACAGCTTTACAGTTTAACTCTTTCAATTTTTTGTATTTTGCGGTATGGTACTACTATGATAACAGTAAGCGATGTAAGTTTAAAATTTTCGGAAAAACCCCTTTTTAAGGATGTGAATTTAAAATTCACATCGGGAAATTGCTATGGGATTATCGGTGCAAACGGAGCTGGAAAATCAACTTTTTTGAAACTACTTTCCGGAGAGCTGGAACATGATAGCGGAGAGATCAGTATTACTACCGGCGAACGTATGGCAGTATTACGGCAAGATCACTTTGCATTTGATGAATATACAGTGAAAGATACTGTTTTTATGGGCTATCCGAAGCTCTATGCAATTATGAAAGAGCGTGAAACAATTTACGAGAAAGAGGATTTTACAGAAGAAGATGGAATCCGAGCCTCAGAGCTTGAGGGTGAATTTGCCGATATGGGCGGCTGGGAAGCCGAAAATCAAGTTGAGCAAATGCTATCGGGGCTTGGACTTGAAGAATCGAACCATGACCGCATGATGAGTGAATTGGATGAAAGTCAAAAAGTACGGGTACTGTTGGCACAAGCCTTGTTCGGCAATCCCGATATACTTTTACTTGACGAACCGACCAATGGTCTCGATTTGGAGTCAATCAGCTGGCTGGAAGAATTTTTAATTGAATTTCCCAATACGGTGCTTGTGGTTTCCCACGACCGGCACTTTCTCAATACGGTGTGTACGCATATTTGCGATATTGATTATGGGAAAATCCGTATGTACACAGGTAACTACGACTTCTGGTATCAGATGAGTCAGATTATGCAGCGGCAGGCACGGGATCAGCAGAAAAAACGTGAGGAAAAAATGAAAGACTTACGGGAATTTATTCTGCGTTTTGCGTCGAATGCTTCAAAAAGCAAGCAGGCAACAAGCCGCAAAAAAGTATATGATAAACTTGCATTGGAGGAAATCGAAGTTACCACCCGAAAGTTTCCCTACGTACATTTTAAACCCGATAGAGACATCGGTAATAATGTAGTGCGGGTAGAAAAGCTGTACTATACCTCACAAGAAGAATCAACGGAAGCCGGTATTGAGCTTTTAAAAGATTTTAGTTTAACGGTAAACCGTACTGATAAAATTGCATTCGTCGGGCAGGAGCATAATGCAAAGTCCGCCCTGTTCGATATTTTAACCGGAGGGAAAACTGCCGATTCAGGTGATGTATACTGGGGACAAACTGTTACGCATACCTATTTAAGTAAAGATAATTCAATATATTTTGATACTGATTTGAATATTACCGACTGGTTACGACAGTTTTCAGCTGAACAGGATGAAGCCTACGTACGCGGCTTTTTAGGACGGATGCTGTTTACCGGCGATGAGTCGCTCAAACCGGTCAGGGTGCTTTCCGGAGGAGAAAAAGTTCGGTGTATGCTAAGTAAACTGATGCTTTCCGGTGCAAATGTGCTGATTTTAGATGAACCGACTAATCATTTGGATTTGGAAGCAATTACCAGCTTGAACGAAGCACTCATTGCCTTTCCGGGCGTAGTGCTATTTAATTCGCACGACCATGAATTTATTTCGTCAATTGCAAACCGCATTATAGAAATTACACCCGGCGGTGTTATTGACCGCATGATGCCATTTGATGATTACATCCGTGATGAGCATGTACAGGAGCTGCGTACGCAGTTTTATGGCGGAACGGCAAAGAAAATATTGATCTAACCAGACAGGAGCTATCGGGGGAGGGAAAAGTATGTAAGTTTTTCCTCCCCTACCCTCCCCCGATGAAAAAAATGAACCCGATATGCGTTTTTTTTCATCACAGAATCAGGACACAACTCGATGAGGAAGTTTGAACGCAGCAATGCACTTGTGCAATAGCTTTGTTATCGCACAAGTGCATCGTGGGGATGCTTCAACAGTTGGTTAGTTGTCCGACATTGCTATCAGCATAGTTTTGATAATGAGTAAAAATTAAGTCTTTATACAGTAATGACTAGCGAAACCGCCACGAATAGCGGATGTTTTAGAAGAAGCGATGTTTCGGCGATGCCGAAACTCGGTGATAAAAAATGTACAAAGAAGCACATTTTTTATCACCGCATCGCATCCATGCGATCTGTTCCGAAACTGAAGTTTCGGAACAGGTTTATTAGGAAAAGGAATTACCTCGATATATCGCTCAATTTCTACAAAGAAAGGCGCAGCCCTACTTTAAAGTTAAAACTATTAGAAAAGCTTCCGACACCAGCTTTATGTTGTATATCGCTGCCGCTATAGTGCGAAGTACTTGCACTTCCTTCTTTACGAGGCTTCTTCTGAACAGTTACTTCAACAGGAGCATACATTGTATCTGAAATACCACCATAAATACCAATCATCTTTGTAAACATATACAAGACATCAAAATTGATACCGGCACCAATATTGGTAATATGGGTTTTCACTAAGTATTCCGAATCTTTTATATGACTGCCGTTTCCTCCCAGTCCAAGCCCAGCACCAAGCATAAAATGTACATTTGCCGGCGCATGAAAAAGATAATACGCCCCAAACTGACTATCAATCACATAGGTTAATTCTGCCCTGCTTTTGATAGAGGTATAGGTGTACCTATTGTATGTCCTGGTAGACTGACTGTTACGCAATCGAGAACCGAATGTGAAATGAGACAATCCGTACACACCGAAGTTTTTCCCAATTCCATACTGTACTGCAACATTAAAACCGCCCGATCCAAAAGAATGCACATACTTGGTACTATCATGTTTATGCAAATTTCTAAAACCGGTTAGCGTACCGCCGATATGCACACTCAGACCATTTTTCAAACTGCCTTCAGAAGATGGGCGGGGTTTTGCATTCAACATACATAATCCGAGAAAAAGCATACAAACAATGATACAATATTTTTTTACTCTCATACGTTCTCCTTATAAAGATTTACACGCCTTACGGTTTCGAACGAGACCTGTTCGGTAACTGCATTATTGAACAGGTCGATAGTTCAGCATCTCAGTTCAAAGTGAACCATTCCGACATAAAAGTTTTTGAACAGGTTTATTACAGGGAACCTCTAAAAATCTAACCGAGTTTTTAGAGATGCCCTACACTGTTATACCTGATACCGTTTGCGGTTTTTGCCCTAACAACAAATCACCCGCAAGTTTTTTACCTGATGAGAAAGTAATACATGCCCCTGCAATATAAATTGTTGAATAAACACCGCTCGCCATGCCCACAATAAGCGCAAGTGCAAAATCATGGATGCTGCCGCCAACAAAAGCATACAGAGAAACAGCTGCAAGCATTGTTGTAACGGTAGTGATAATTGTTCTCGACAAAACCTCCGTTTGCGCCATATCAAGTACGTCAACAACTAATAACTTAGGATTAAGCCGTAAGTTTTCACGGATACGATCAAAAACAACTACAGTATCGTTAATCGAATAACCGACAATCGTTAAAATAGCAGCGATAGTTGTTGAGTTAAATTCCATCTGTGTCCAAATAACAAAGGTAAACATTATTAACACATCATGGACTAATGCAAGAACAGCTCCTAGTGCGAAATTCCAGCGGAACCGGACAAGTGCATACAAGAAAATGAGCAGCAGTGCACCAAGCACTAAGATAACAGCTTGCTGACCAAGTGCACCCGAAAAACGCGAACCTACAAAATCCGTACTCAATATCATAAAATTATCAGCATCATAGGTACTTAACAATGTGTTTTGGACTAAAGCACGAAGTTCCGCATTGGCATTTTCATACATCCCGTTATCAGGCAAGCGGATTTGAAAAGTTCTTTCTTCAGATTGTCCAATCTGCTGCACAGAAGCAGCAGGCAGTGCCGTAAGCGCATGACGCACATCATCAGCATCAATAGGAGCAATACCTGCAGGACTATAGTGAATACGAAACGGCTTTTCTGTTATGCGCGAAGTTTCAAGCGTGATAAAAACCTCTTTTAAGGGGGTACTTTCAGGAGCATTCATCATGACCGTAATGCCCGGGATTTTTTGCACTTCTGCAGAAAACGCCCCAATAGTTGTAAAATCAGTGTATTTAAAAGAGACAATTTCACTTTTTGAATCAAGGGAAATCAAAGTAAGCTCAATTTCTTGAGCATTTTGCGTAATCTGCACATTTTTTTCTCCTTGATACATTAACGTCAGTGCTGTTGGTATAAATCGAACTTTTTCAATAAAACCAGCTTGAAAATCAATACCGAAATTAATGCCTTTCATAAAAAAGCCGATAAACCCCGATATAATTACCGCAGAACTTAATACCACCATTGTAACAAAAAGCTTGCTGAATTTAATGACTTTTTTCATACGTTCAGCCTCCAGCTAATATGAATTTTATTTTGTTTTAATGTTTCCGTACTGAAATCAAAGATTAGACGGGAAACAAATAATGCCGTAAAGACAGAAGACACAACGCCGATTGTCAAACTATACGCAAACCCCTTAATAGGTCCTGTACCAAGAATTGAGAGGAAAAGTGCTGCTATAAAGGTCGTAATGTTCGAATCCATGATGGCCCAGAATGCATGCTCAAATCCAGCTTCAATAGCAGCTGCACGGCTCTTTGATAAGGCTAATTCTTCCTTTATACGTTCAAAAATAACAACATTTGCATCAACTGCCATACCAATTGTCAGTATCATACCGGCAATACTCGGTAAGGTCAGCGTAAGATTAAATGCAGAAAGGATACTAAACACAATATAAAGATTGAGTATCTGCGCAATACACGCATTTATCCCTGCTTCCTGATACCAAATCAGCATAAACAGTAGAACAGCAGCAAACCCCCACCATAAGGCGCGCAACCCTTGGTTAATCGCAGCAGTCCCCATACTTGCACCGATTACCTGCTGGTTTTCCAACTGTAACGGCACATTAAGCCATGCAGTTCGCAGTACTGTTTTAAGATTTTCAGCTTCATTGATACTAAAGCCGCTAATACTACCCGATCCGCCGGTAATCGGCTCACGGATATTCGGAGCAGATTTTATCTTATCATCAGTTACGATTGCAAGCCGCTTCCCTTTATTCTGCGTGGTTACATCTGCAAATATTTTTGCTCCTTCGGAATCGAGATCGAAAATAACAAGCGGCTCATTGGTTTGACTAGTTGTCGTATTAACCGTTTGCAGATGTTTTCCATCAAGTGCAGGTTCTTTTTTAACCACCAAAAATCCGTCCCGTTCATCAAGACCGTACGCATCTTTGTGATATACGCCCAATACTTTAGTATCTTCCGGAATAATTGAAGGATCGAGCAGATTATAGTCGGCATCGAATGTTTGACCGGGGTGTTCATTATAATAAGAGTAAAAAGCTTCAGTTGCACCGTCATCAACAAGATAGAATGCAAGTAGACCGCGCCCCATAATGATTGAGTTAATTTTATCCGCATCAGCAGCACCCGGCATTTCAACATAAATACGATCATCGCCTTGCTGTCTGATAACCGGCTCTGTTAAACCAAACTTATCTATTCTGCTTGCAATCGTATCAATTGCAAGTGCCATTGCCTCTTTCTTTGCATCACCTGACGCACCCTTATCAGCGGATGCAACAGCATCAAGATCGGCTTTAATGATAATACTCATACCGCCGGATAAATCCAAACCAAGCTTTACAGCATTTGCCTGTGCTGATTTGATATTCAAAATTTTGTTGCGGTAGGCATCTTCCAAAATAGGTGTCATTGTTGATCGCGCACGGTCTTCCGAACTTTCAGGAAATGCAGCAACTAATGCGCCGGCTGTCCACACTGAAGGTATCGGTTTTTTCAGGTTTTTTAGATTTTGTTTTGCAGCTTTTATTAAAGGATAATACTTATCATCAAGAGGTTCTTGAGAATCTTGCTTTGCAGCAGCAATCAGCGTATCTATATCGGCACGCGTCATATTCACCACATAATCCTTTATTTTTTCCCGCGAACCGAGTGCGAGTGTTTTATCATCTTTTCCTGTCCAAAAATACCATTTAAGGGTAGGATATAGGAATGCAAAACACAACCCCAGCACTGCAAGAACAATCAAAAAACGTGTTCGTTTTTTCATGTATAGCTCCTCAACAGCGATGTTATTGAATAATAATCGCCATTTATTATACAAAATAACACAGTCTATCAGGCAACAGCCAATAGCTGTTAAAATCTTTTCTTATAGTAAATAATTTATTTAATAACAGACCTGTTCGAGAACTCCGTTGCTGAACAGATTTAGTTGATTTAAACAGTACCGCTACCGAAATTCGGAGGTTTCGGTTTTCCAGTATGTTCAGGTTCTTCTTTTTTATTCTTAACGCCGAACCAAGAAAACCGTGAAGTTTTTTCGGGAACAGCATTTTGACGCGCCGCTTTGCTTTTTTCATCTAATACAATATGAGCAATTGATGATCGACTCATTTCAATCTTACAATTATCATCAACTTTCAAAATGATGGAGTTCTCTTTTACGGAAGATACGACACCGTGAATTCCTCCAATAGTAACAATTACATCACCTTTTTGAATACCGGCAATCATTTCCTGCATTTTTTTTTGTTCACGTTTTTGAGGTGCAAAAATTAACACATAGAAAATGATAAAAACTATGCCAAACCCTATCAGCGGTATATAATTCCCGCTTCCTCCGGCTTGCTGCAACAGTGGGATAAGATTCATTACTTACATCCTTCACAATAGATAAATATCTCTAAAAGAATAACATAAAAAAAATGGGTAGTCAAGGATTCAGCGCAGAACGGACGGGGGATTCCGCATGATATAGCTAATTGCCTTTTAAAACGGCATCCAGAGCCTGAGAAATGGAGCCAGCAACCTTTCGCTTCAAAGCGCTCCACGTGTGTTCAATGGGATTGTATTCCGGCGAATACGGCGGCAGGAAAATCAGTTCCTGTGAGTATTTTCTCGCAAGGTTCTGTAAAACCTCTTTTTTATGAAACGCCGCGTTGTCCATGATGATGACGTGTCCTTTCGGTAAACAGTTCAACAATTCATCTTCAAACCACTTTTCGAATAAAGTAGCTTTCATCGTTCCGCTGTAGGAGTGCGGAGCAAGCAAAGCACCTTCACATTGTGCCGCAACCAGCCCAATTCGATCATGACGCTTGCCGCTGATACGAATATTGACCCGTTTTCCTCGTTTACTACGTGCAATTGGGGATACATCTGTGTCTGAATGCCGGTTTCATCGATATATATACGAGCTTTTCTTTGGGAATGTCTTTAATTTTTTCTAAATACGACTCTACTTGTTTGGGGGTCTTGTTCTTTGTAAAATGTACTCTTTTTTTTCGCGTGATACCAAGCTTTCGCAGCCGCTTCAGCACTGAAGATGGATGACAGCCGAAGACTTCTGCGATTTCTTTGAGGTAGGCATCAGGATGCTCTTCTACATATTCGATGAGTTTCTCGGGGATGATTTTCTTGTTGACCGGACAACGGACTTTTATTTTTACGTCGCCGGTTGCCTCATATCGCCTTTTCCAAGCAATAATTGTGCTGATATTTATTTTGAACACCCTCGCAGTCTGTGTCAATGAGTGTCCTTCTTTTGCATATTCAAGTGCCCGTAGTCTTAAATCTCTATCATACGACATAGTTTGAGTATAATGGGGTTTTACTTGCATTTCAAGGCAATTAGCTATAATAGGCAAGTTTTCGGTAGAAAATTTGACGGTTAACGAGGCTGCGCAATATTAGCAGCCGAAGTTATACCGTCGCTTTTTACGTGTCTTTGTAATAATCTGTACGCTCTGTTTTGCAACATTATTAAAGTGCGTTACTTTTACGTATGCACTGTTTTTCAGAACGTGAATGGCATACTTTCGATTGTAACCGGTTGTTGCGATGAACTCATCGAGGATTTTTGTCTTTTGTTTCTTTCCTGCCGTACAGTAACGCTTCGCCGTCTCTTCGGTTAATTTCTTTTTCGTTTTCATATCTAAGCCCATTGCACCCTTCCTTTGGGCTTCTATTTTGGGTTAGCTTTTTACGTAATGCACCGCTTTTTTTTTTCGGTTAGACTTAACGTGAGGCAATGCCCCCCTCTTGCTTGTCTGCGTTTTTTCGTATATACTCATTTTGGTTAACATAAGAATTATTTACAGATTTTTGCTGGCAAATAATTGTAATTAAAACGAAAAACACCCGTATTTTGGAGGATTGTATGAAACGCAGCAAACTAGTCGGAGTTTTATCCATCGGAACTGCCGTCATTTTTATTTCCTGTGCGGATATGACTCAAACTCAGTCGGCGTTGGATAAAACGCAGTCTCAGTCCACAAAGCAAACGGAACAAAACGAAAAACAGCCGCCGCAAAAACCCGGCAAACGGGATACAGCACAAACACAAGAGCCGTCCTATTCCGATTATGAAGCGAAAAAGCAAGAATTATTTAAGCGGCTTTTGAATGCGTGCACGCGTTTTGAAGAAACTGCGTCTGTCGGCGACCTTCATATCAGTTGTACAGAAAACGGCGAGACGCGAGCCGAGCACAAAGCCTTGTACGCCGAATTTTTTGATCGTCATCCGTATATTTTCCATCTGCGGGAAAACGGAAGTATTGGAATTCGCTACAAGTCCGAGAATGAAAACGAAGTCAACGAATACATTTTTGAATATTTGACGAATAAAGATTCATTTGAGACCGAATACAAAGAATTTGAAGAAGGAATGGAAGCGATGTATTCGGTTGTGCAGGAAGGCATGAGCGAAGCGGAATGTAGTTATGCACTGTGCGCTGCGCTGGACAAAAGGACAGTGTATAAAGACGTGCATGGACTTTTTGATAAGGCAACTCCGCGCGGGCCTATCGTACTCGGGAAAGCCGTTTGCGAAGGTTACAGTCTTGCCTACAAAAAATTAGTAACCGGCATAGGAATTCCTGCACAATTCGTATCAGGTCCGGCAGCCGGTTCCGAAGGGCATATGTGGAACCGCATTCAAATCGACGGTCAGTGGTACAATATGGACGCAACATGGGACGATTACGGACGCGCCACGGCAGATTACCGCGCACACTGCAGGGGAAGCTATTTTTTAACATCCGATAACGTATTCTATGGGGTGCGAGGACACCTTGTTCCTAATCGCGATGAAGAAAAAGCCCTCAAGCCCGCCCTTAGCAAAAGATATGACGATGCCTCGTGCGTTTTTAGAAATCTCGCAAATGATAAGGGTGAACTGCAATACCGGAACGGCTGGTGGTACTATTTTTCGTTTGCCGATTCGACGATTTATAAAAGCCGTTTTGACGGCGCTCAAAAAGAGCCCGTCTACACAAAAAAGACTGCAAAATATCGGTTGGAAAACTCTATGCCGCTGCTTGCTCGTGTCGAATTAGGGCAGACTAAAATCTACTTTATGGATTTGCAGGAAGATAACACGCCGAACGCTTATGCGCTGTATTCGGTAAATTTTGACGGTTCAGACGTGCAAAAAATCGAATCTTTGTCTTCGGTGCCAGTAATGCTTGTCCCCAATACCGATAAGGTTGTGCGCACATACGGCATTGAAGCGCTCAAAGCAGAACTAATGCTTTCAAAGATGAAAGACGCGTATTTCCATGGAACAGAAGACCTTGAAACGCCGCAAAGCGAAACGCGCGTATGTTTTACAAATGCGATAAAGGAAGCCGAAGCCTTGCTTGCCGAAAATGCCCCTGATACAGCGCACGCCGCACTCCTTTACGAAAAACTGCACGCTCTCAGAAAGTCATATTCATTTCCAAGGACAAGCCGCAGTTAATAAACACCCTCGACGCAATAAACTGCCCCCATAAGTTAGGACACCCAGGGAGGTGTAAAGATATGGGGAACAATCAAAAGTACAGCATTGACTTCTAGGTGCAAGTTGTAGGAAAATACAGACAAGGTCACATCTGTCCAAGATAAATTCATAAGTCGAACTCCTGTTGTGAACAGCAAGAAGGTGGCGTATTTAGACTCTGTGAAAGTCTTTCTGTAAATTCCTAAAAAGCAAGCACAGTGGTAAAATAAACACAGGAGCCAAGTTATGGCAAAAGCAAAAACACTGCCACACAAAGTTGTAATGACAGAAGGCAAAAGCGAGATTATAAAAGCTTTGCTTTCAGAATACGACATCCAGTCAATGCAGGATATTCAGGAAGCGCTGAAAGACCTTCTAGGCGGAACCATCAAGAAAATGATGGAAGCAGAGATGGAGGATTACTTGGGATATGAAAAATTTGAGCGTTCTGACAACGACGATTACCGAAACAGTTATAGCTAATTGCCTTCTAAAATGGCATCCAGAGCCTGAGAAACGGAGCCATAAAGATGAACACAGCCAGCAACCTTTCGCTTCAACGCACTCCACGTGTGTTCATACGAATATTGACCCGTTTTCCTCGTTTACTGCGTGCATATTGGCGATACATCTGTGTCTGAATGCCGGTTTCATCGATATATACGAGCTTTTCTTTGGGAATATCTTTGATTTTTTCTAAATACGCCTCTACTTGTTTGGGGTTTTGTTCTTTATAAAAAGTACTCTTTTTTTTCGCGTGATACCAAGCTTTCGCAGACGCTTCAGCACTGAAGGTGGATGGCAGCCGAAGACTTCTGCGATTTCTTTGAGGTAGGCATCAGGATGCTCTTCTACATATTCGATGAGTTTCTCGGGGATGATTTTCTTGTTGACCGGACAACGGACTTTTATTTTTACGTCGCCGGTTGCCTCATATCGCCTTTTCCAAGCAATAATTGTGCTGATATTTATTTTGAACACCCTCGCAGTCTGTGTCAATGAGTGTCCTTCTTTTGCATATTCAAGTGCCCGTAGTCTTAAATCTCTATCATACGACATAGTTTGAGTATAATGGGTTGTTGCTTGTATTTCAAGGCAATTAGCTATAACTCTAAAAGGATGCTATTCCCGCGAACATACAGGGCTTCAACATGAAAGAAAAGAATGCTAAAATAACCGTATGGTGGAAGGAACATTATTTGAAC
>JBQMYN010000042.1:0-20444 GCA_052173475.1 Treponema sp. | reverse complement strand
CTATAATCTTTACGGATAAACGGCTCTTGTTTCTCTTCCGATAATAAAATCTTATATTTTGTCGGCTGGCGGTATGCGTTACCATGAACTTCTCTACTTCTATATTTTCTTAATTCCTCTATATCAAAAGTTGCGATATATATTCCTTCTTCCTCTCCGGCTTCTATTATCAATGTATCTCGCGAATATGGTTCATCAATGTTATAGGCAATACCGTCAAATGCGGTAGAATGACCATTACAATCAGGTTTTCCTTTTGGATAATTAACAGTTGCAACGCCAACCATATTTTCAAATGCTCTTGCTCTTAATTGTGAAATTCTATTAATTTCCATTGGACATGCATTCGGTACAAGTATTATTTCTGCACCTTTGAGCATGAGTATTCGTGCGCTCTCAGGAAATTCTCTATCATAACAAATCATTGAACCTATTTTTACACAACCATGCTCTGTATCTAATACAGATACATAAAAATCATTACCGGGCATTAAAGCTTTTTCATCTCCAAAAACACATGTATGTACTTTTGCATAGGTATATAGTTCTTTACCAAATCTATCAAACAGACATATACTGTTTCTTGGTAATGGCTCATACTTTTCAAGAAATGTTATACCGATAGCCATTTGTAATTCTTTCGCTAAATCCGAGAATGAACGTATAAACGTATCATTTTTACTAATTGCTTTACTCTTTAATTTATTTACAGATTCAGGTATTTCGTAACCAATACTCCACATTTCAGGAAATAATGCTATATCTGCCCCAATATTTTTTGCATTGCGACAAGCTGCTATACCGATATGCATATTTTCAACAAGAGATTTTCCCGGCATTAATTGTAGTAAAGCTATTATAATTTTGCTCAACTGCGTATTCCTTATTATAGGGCTATCCAAAAACTTCAGTTTTTGGATAGCCCCACTCCCTAGTAAAGTTGTTCTGAAATGAAAGTTGCCGAATAGGTTTATTATTTAGCGTTTATAAAAGTAGAAAATTCTGCAAGAAAACTTGCCTCAAGTTCTTTTTCAATTTTTTGATACGACATAGTGCTGTTTTTTTGCCGAGTAAATGCCGCTATTTTGCCGCATGTTTTACTATAAGAAAAAACAGCGGCTCCATTATGTTCAATGCTAATTTCTATCCCCGGATAGGAGATAAAAACTTCTCCGTATTCGTCCTTTGAAGCAGAAACCGGTGCAATATATTCTGCACGGACTTCATACGGTGCCTGCTGCTTTTGTACCGCAAATCCCTCGCTACTAAGAAGTTCTGTAATTTTTCGTTGAATAATATTGTCTGTATCGCCTGTAACACTGACACGCATCATACAGGCGGTCTTTAAATCATTCATTTTTGCTTTCAAAGCAAGTACCTCAGTATTGATGGCACTATATGCAGCTTTGCAGTTGACAGGGGCAAGGAGCATACCTAATCCATACCCTAACAAAAAATCATCTGCACTCTCTTTTGCAGCGGAAAACAGCAAATACTTTTGCAGCGGATCTCGCTTTGCATCAGCTGCAGTATACTGATGCAAAAATGCATCAGTATATGCTTTCATTTTTGATTCATAGATGCGCCATGCTTTATTCCGATCGATATAGGCAACAATAGCTGTCTGGCGGCTCGATTTATCCGTATAGGGCTTTGAATACTCGACTGCAAATAAATCCATTTGAGACTGAACGATTGTCTGTGCCGTCAACTCTTTTGAGGTACTTTGATTTCCATTTTTTGAAACAA
Source organism: Treponema sp. (assembly GCA_052173475.1). Lineage (GTDB taxonomy): Bacteria > Spirochaetota > Spirochaetia > Treponematales > Treponemataceae > Treponema. The sequence goes on along the minus strand of JBQMYN010000042.1, from coordinate 18,695 downwards.
AAGACTCCTGCGATTCAATGTGGGTAGAGACAGTTGTTTGGAAAAATCCAGCTATATGGGCAAGCGCATCCGCTTCAGCGTCCTGCCGTGTCTTGCCGTATCCTATTTGCGCAATATAGCGGTTTTCAGGATAGACCGTTTCAAGAGAATCGTACCATGCCGGTGGTTTTGCCGCCCCATATACAGCTGCTGTAAAAAATAAAAAGATCAGTACACGAATAAATTGCTTCATCACACATCCTATTGAAAATAATAATTTCCGCAAAACATCAGATGATGTTTTGGCTGGGTATTTACATCCCACTTAAACGATAGGCTCCATGTATTAAAAATACGATACCCTATTTCAGCACCTGCAAAAAATGCAGCAGCAGGTTTTACACTAAAAAAGTGCAATCCCGCATCTCCTGCAACATAGAAATCATATAGTATAGTTTTTTGCACCTTTGCAGCGATTTTAAAATCAAACTGCTGTCGGGAAAAGGAGAGCTTTATTTCCGGTCCTACATCAATATACGGTATATAAAACAGATATGCCGCATTTATTCCGAAAGCAGTATCTGCCTTTTTCCCTATTAATGCTCCAAACTCAATCCCAATAGGGATATAGCCTTTTTTAAGAATATCACCAAATGTAAACGATAGTTTTGAAGCTCCAGCACCGGATCCAGCACTCCATTTAGAGCTTGTCCCCCGCTGCTTTTGTGCTGCTTTTTTCATTGCTTGCATATCGCTATCAATTTCACTTTCTATACTGTTCAGAGTAAGTTCAGTTCGGCTATCGACATTCACTGCCGGCGTTATAGTTAGCGTTTTTGTACCCGACTTTGCATGTACGGTATAAATAACTTCATCTGTTTCAATTTTTTTAAATACATAGGATGTAATAGTAATACTATATTGTGAGGGATATTTAGCGGAATTCGGGTAAATTTCATAGTGAACTTCAACATAAATTACCGGAATATTATTTGCAAAATAGCTGTTATACTCTTCAACAGTTTCATTATATGCAATTTTTTCCGCATCGGTTTTATATGTACCGGTTAAGCCGGTAATATTTTTATAGGGGATAAGAATTTTCTCGCTTGAAATATGTTCATTAGCTAAAATAAGATCAACATAAGCAACCCATGCTTTTTTTGACCCGTCATAATTACCAAACCTCAATATATTATTATTAACAAGAGAACTGTCTTTCTGTTCTTTTAACTTTGCACTATCACCATTCGCTTCAGTGCGGATGGTTTCATAGGCAGGGTACAAGATGTCAAACTGCGCCTGTAAGTAGCTTTGTTTACGTGCATGGGATTCCTCCTGTACTGCTTTTATTTTTGTTTTCCGCTCTTTTTTTGCAAGACGGGTAATTTTACCTTTCTGATCCTTTTCAACAGTAGAATACGGTTCATTTTCAATTTGGGCTACTTTTTTTTCACAGTCAGCATCTTCTTGGAGATAATAGGCTTTTATTTTTTCGACGGTGCTGCTCCGCAAATCGTACATGCTTTGCTTTTTTCTTTCTACAATTCTGAGGCTGGCATCAGCGTTTAAATCTTTTTCATATTCTTTGCGTTTTTTTGCCGCTAAGGTGTCATACATAACCCCTTGTGAAGCTATTTTTTTATTTAATGCTTCGCTTCGGCTGCTTGCCCGCTGCTTATCCGCTGCAATCCGCTCTTCATCTTCTTCAAGCCGCTTAATACGCGCCTCTGCCTCTTGCTGCTGAAGAATAAGCTGCTTCCTGCTAAGCTCAAGCTCTGTTTTTTCTGCAATGGCATTACTATCTTCCATTTTGCTCTTGGTAATTTCGGATAATTTTGCATCTATTTCATTGATTGAAACCGTTAGACTTTCAAAATGACGCTTTGTATCGGCAAGCGATTCGTTACCGGTATTTTCCCGATAACTCAATTTTGTCTTTGCGAATGATGAAAGCTCAACCCCAAGAAGAGGCAGAGCATACAGCGCAATATCATTTGCGGCATAGCTGATAAACTCTTCTTCGGTATCATACACAGGGGTGTCCCAGTTTACCGGTACTTCACTTGTCCGGTTATCGGTAATTCTAATCGTAGCGGTGTACTGCCCTGAAGCTGAAATAGTAATGGTAGTATATGCAGAAAAAAGCTCTGCAATAAAATCACCAGCTTGAATTGCCGTTTCATCGCTGTGCCGTGAGTCCTGACTCTTCCGCTGTGTTTCGATCATGTCTTTCATTTTATCGGTAGCAACAACGGTAAAAGCAGAGTTCATAATCCATACCCGCTCAAGATTGTTGCGGATAATTTCTGCAAGCGCATTTTTAGATGCTTTACTGTTTTTAATTACAGGAGTAGTGAACGAAATAGATTTACCCTTTCCGCCATCATTGGTATAATTATGGCTTTCACTCATACTGTACTGGGTAATTACACAGAACAGCAGCACATACAAAGAGCTTTTACGAAATAGTCTCATCTTTCAATTTACCTTCTAGTTCGAGTAATATGTATGCCGAATGACGCTCCGACAAAATGGCGCGATGACTTTCTGTTGATATTATATTCATAGGTATAATTTAATCCGAAAATGCTAAAAACATGAAAGCCGATTGAGCCGCCGACATACGCTGCCGACGTTTTTGTCGGAAAATCATAATTAAGTCCTCCGGAAGCATAAAGATACGGACTTAATAAAAACCGAATGCCGTTAAAATGAATCCCCAACTGCATACCGTAGTTCATATTAAGGGCACTTCCGGTATCAAAAACATTTTTTATAGATTTTTTACTATCTTTGGCATTCGGAGATTCCCATAGCGTTGTTTCAAATCCCATAAAGAACGGCCATAAAGGGAATGCGAATGAAGCATACAGCCGCGATGGATCAAAATTGAACTTACTTGTTTGTATGCCTACTTCTATACCGTTGTACCGTACCGGCATAATGAAAGAATCCTTATTCAGAGAACTTTCTTCATCCTCCGAGTCATCAGATGAATCCTCTGAATCCTCTAAAGCATCGGAACTCTGTTTAACCTTGTTTGCCCGCTCCTTACGGGCAGCAGTCAACGCCCGTTTCTCGGCATCGCGCATTTCTTTTTCGGAATTTTTCCGTGCTTTTTCAAGGTCGGCAAGGCGTTCATCTTCTGTCCGGATATCCGATATAACAGCCGCCGTATAATATCCTTCCACCCCTTTTTCTGTCTTAGTAACAATTTTCTTGGGAGGCGCATCGGCTGCATCTGTATCAATTTTATAGAGCGTCGTTTTAAGTATCTTAACTGCATACTGAGAAGGCTTATCACGCTCTAGCGGTTCGATATAATATTCTACCGCTGCATATACAACCGGAATATGGTTTCTAAAATAACTGTCATACTCTTCTACCGTTTCTCTATATTCTTGTGAAGAATAATTCGGCTTCTTATTTAATAAATTTCTATATGGAATAAATACTGGATAATCAATGATATTCGATCCATTCATATCGAATGAAACTGTACCGAACCAGCCATACTGCTGCCCATCATAATTTTCTACCCGCAACCGGATACATTCAGCGTTATCAATTGAGTTGACGGCAGTCTTTTTCCCCATAATACGATAGTTTCCATTAATTTCGGCAAGGAGATTTTTTTCAAATACGGCATGCTCTTTTTCTAATTTCTGCTCATATGCAGCCATTCTTGCCGCTGCTGCTGTTTCAATTTTGTTCTTTTTTTCCTGCCGTTCGGCAACTGCTTTTTCAATCGGTTGTCCATTTGCATCGGTTTCTACAATTGAATAGGGTTCATTATCTATTTTTGCACAATCATCTTGTGCATTCTTACGTTCTAATGCTTTAAAATTTTTAATGCTCAGTTCTTTTTCTTGCCGCATCGCAACAATTGTTTGCTTATTTCTTTCAGCAACACCAATTTGATCTACCGCATTCATTGATTGCAAGATAAGGTTCCGCCGCATTTTTGCATAGCGTTCGTATTTCTCTGTTTGGCTTTGAATAATTTTATTTTGCGCCTCGGTTCTCTTTGCTGCCTTGCTGCGTTCCTCTTCCTTTCGTTCCTCATCTTTCAGTTTCCGTTCATAGCGGAGCCGCTCCACCTCCCGTTTTTTCTCTAATTTGCTCTGCTGAATTTGCAATTTATGTATCTTATTTATATCAGCTTCGCTTTTCTTTCCCTGTAGTCCGCTAATTTCGTTCTGAAGTGCCGCTAATTGAACTTCCAGTTGGAGAATTTCCGAATTAATATCTTCCGAAGAAATTTCATCGCTGGATTTTTGCCCCCGCAGCCGCGCTCTATTTGCCTCTGACAGCGGCACTCCCATGGTTTGCAAGACATTTGCAGAAACTGTACCGATTGCTCTATCCAATTTTTCTTCATCGTAAATTTCATCTTGGGGAAGTGTGTAAGTATCGTTTGCAATGACGGTACTCGTTTTTGCGCTGGTAACTTTAAAAATAAGAATAGTATTAGCACCTGTTTTTTGCAGGTCGATAAAGGCAATACTGGATGCCGTTTCAAGCGAACCCAGTAAGTTATGCTCTACTTGATATTTCGCTATTTGCGATTCATGGTTACTATCAGTTACCGTCATTGTGGTATATTCGCGAAATATTTTTTCAAATTTATTACGAATTGCATTACTATTTACCAATGCCGTATTAATATTTTCGCTAATCGTAGGATTGCTGAATTCAATATTTAATAAAGGTTCTCCATCATAGGTTTGAGCGGAGATAAATCCTGCTATAATGAGAAATAAATACGCAAGATATTTTTTTTTCATTGTGTAGATTCCTTACTGCATCGCAAATAACTTTAAAAAACCTCTGCACGAAGCTCATCTCTAAAACATCCATTTTTAGAGATTCTATATAGAATCTATATTATGCGAATAACTGTTTTTGTCAAGTTTTGCCGAAAGTTTTGCTGTAATATCTTAGTCCCCAGCCATTAGACAGGAGGGCATCTCTAAAAAGTTGGTTTGTTTTTCAGCATAATGCAGGAATCCTTGCTATCCTATCCGATAATTTTAACAGGGAAACCCGATTGGTACGACTTGTCTCTCCGCCAATCTGCTGGTATACTCTCGATCATGTATGCAAAAAATTATTCAAAAAGTATTATCAGCTGTTTACCGCAAGAAGAACTTGTAGCGGTTCACGGTAATGACACGGTGGTACACAGTCTTGCGTATGATTCCCGCATTGTAGATGCAGGAGCTGTTTTTTTTGCACTGCACGGGCTTCATACGGACGGCAGCCGATTTATTGATACAGCAATCGAAAACGGTGCTGTTTCAGTTGTCCATGAGCAGCAGCTTCCTGTGTACCGTGCCGGTATCTGCTATGTGCAGGTGCGGAATGTACGTACTGCTATGGCTGAAATTGCCGCAACGTTCTTTGAACATCCATCACAAAATATGATTGTTATCGGTGTTACCGGCACAGAAGGGAAAACCAGCACCGTATCTTTTATCTATCAGCTGTTACGGCATACAGGAAAAAAAGTAGGCTTTTTTTCTACTGTGGCGTACTGCCTCGGTGAAGAAATTATTGCGAATCCTGCGCACCAAACTACACCGGAATCAATAACCGTTCAAGAGCGGCTTGCCGCCATGCGCGATAACGGCTGCACGTATGCTGTTGTAGAAGCTTCCTCGCACGGGCTTTCACCGAAAACAGCCCGCTTACATCAGGTATATTTTGATGCAGCTGTTTGTATGAATGTTACGCAGGAGCATTTGGAGTTTCATAAAACTTTTGAACAATACCGACATGATAAAGCGCATCTCTTCCGTTCACTTGATACTCACCGCCATATAAAAACCATAGCGGGTGCTGCATATTTCGCAGAGCCGTTTGCAGTTGTAAACATACAGGATCCTTCTGCCGAATACTTTGCCCGCCGGACAAAATATCCGGTCTATGGATTTTCGGTAGATACTACCTTGAGTGCAGATAATTCCGGCGGCAGCATATCGGCGGATTCTTCTACCGGAAACATATCTGCGGCAGATACAGCGGAAGAATCCGTAATAGAAAAAAAACATTTGTATGCAGGGATTGTTTCCGCTGCCGCTCCGGCTGAAACGGATTCAGGACTTTCTTTTACTTTCCGTTATCCGGCAAATGGCAGTATGCAGGAACAACAAGTGGCAGCGTCTGTAAGCGGGCTTTTCAATGTCTATAATATCGCAGCAGCACTCGTTATCGTACATCATTGTACCGGCAGCCCCTATACCAATCTGTTGCCGGCTCTGGGGGTGTTGCAGCCTGTGCATGGACGGATGATGCGTGTAGAGGCAGGACAACCGTTTGAAGTTATTATTGATTACGCACATACGCCTGCTTCGTTTCAAATGCTCTTTCCTGCTATCCGGAATCGTGCAAAAGAAAAAGGCGGGCGTGTCATTGGTGTATTTGGTTCCGGCGGGGAGCGGGACACTGCTAAACGCCCCGAACAAGGACGCATTGCAGATATCTATTGCAATTATATTATTTTAACCGATGAAGATCCGCGGGGTGAGGATTCTATGGAAATTTTAGAAATGATTGCAGCGGGGTGTTCACAAAAAGAGCGAAATCGGGATTTATTTCTTATCCCTGACCGTAGCACTGCGATAAGAAAAGCATTTGCTCTTGCAGAAAAAGATGATACGGTGTTGTTGCTTGGTAAAGGACATGAAAACTCGATTATTTACCAAAATCATACTATGCAGTATGATGAATATACTGAAGCAGTAGCTGCTCTAAAAGGAGATAAGTGATTGTGAATCTTGCGAACTTTTTTACTTTGACACGAATTCTCGCTGCGCCTCTATTTGTTTGTATCTATTTTCTTCCATTATATACTCGTATTGATGCAAAAATTACTATAGCAATTATCATTCCTCTTTTTATCTTTATGGAATTTACGGATTTTCTTGATGGTTTTTTTGCACGGAAATATAAACAGGTGAGCGATTTTGGAAAACTGTTTGATCCTTTTGCTGATGTGGTTGCCAATATTACTATACTGCTTGCATTTATGCTGACAGGATATGTGCCGCTTGTATTTTTTCTTATTATTTTATATCGGGAAATGGGCATTTTATTTTTACGTATGATTGCCCGCGGAGAGGGGATTACCATTGCTGCAAAAAAAGGCGGCAAGGCTAAAACCGTATGCTACATTGCAGCAGAAGGGTTTTCTCTTTTCATCGAAATGACACGCCTTTTTTTTACTACCGATGCATACTTTATTAGGCAATTACATACCGCAAATACAGTCTTGTACGGGGCGGCGGTACTGCTTTCACTTGTGTCTTTTTTTGATTATCTTATTTCATATCGGAAAAACCATCTTAAAAGGAGTTTTATATGATGATTGGTTTGTATATCTTAGCCGTATGCTTAGTAGGCTTACTAGCATTGATTATTGTGATCGGGTATGTAAAGGCTGCTCCCGATGAAGCGATTATCATATCGGGCTTAAAAAAGCAAAAAAGATTTTTGATTGGGCGGGCAGGTATTCGGGTTCCGTTTTTTGAGAGAAAAGATTCTCTTGCGCTCGGACTCATACCCATTGATGTGAAAACCTCTTCATCAGTGCCGACTGCTGATTATATAAATATTATGGTGGATGCTATTGTTAATATCAAAATTTCGATTGAAAAAGACAAACTTGAAAATGCAACCCAGAATTTTCTTAATCTTCCGCCGGTACAAATCGGTTCAATCGCACGGGAAGTTCTTGAAGGAAATATGCGGGAAATTGTGGGAAAAATGAGCTTACAAGAAATGGTAAATGATCGCCAAAAATTTGCCGAGCTGGTAAAAAATAACGCAGAGCCGGATTTAGCTTCGATGGGGCTTGATATTATCTCATTCAATGTCCAGAATTTTACCGATAGTGAATCAGTGATAACCAATCTCGGTATAGATAATATAGAACAAATTAGAAAAACTGCCCAAATAGCCCGTGCTGAAGCGGAACGCGATATTGCAATGGCACAAGCAAACGCAAATAGTAAAGCAAATGAAGCAAAAGTAAAGGCAGAACAAGAAATAGCTGAACGGGAAAACCAACTCGCCATTAAGAAAGCGGAATTAAAAAAATTAAGTGATTCAAAAGATGCAGAAGCTGCTGCCGCTGGTAAAATTCAAGAACAAGAACAGCGTAAAACGATAGAGGAAAATACCATAAAAGCAGAAATTGCAAAACAAGAGCAAATCATTGTTTTGAAAGAAAAAGAAGCCGAGGCAATGGAACAATCGCTTGATGCACAAATAAAAAAGAAAGCGGAAGCGGACAAGTTCGCTGCAGAACAGCGAGCCGATGCGAATTTGTATACGCGTAAGAAAGATGCGGAAGCTGCCGCTTATGAGCAAAAACAACAAGCGGAGGCATTGAAGGCAAAAGCAGAAGCAGATCGCTATATTGCGGAACAGGAAGCAGCTGGTATTAAAGCGAAAGGTATTGCAGAGGCAGAAGCTATTAAACTGACTGCACTTGCCGAAGCAGAGGGTATTAAAGCCAAAGTATTAAGTGAAGCAGAGGGTATTGATAAAAAGGCAGAAGCAATGAAAAAAATGGGAGAAGCGGCTGTATTAGAAATGTATTTTAATGCATTGCCGGAGGTTGCGCGTAACCTTGCCGAACCATTGTCAAAAGTTGAAAAAATTGTTATGTACGGCGACGGTAATTCAACAAAATTAATGAAAGACATTATAGGAACTGCTAACCAGATATTTGATGGTACCGGTGAAGCAACCGGCTTTGACATTAAATCATTATTAGCAGGCTTCCTCGGCGGAAAAATTATAGCGGATAGCAACAGCACCAGTAATTCGGAACCCCTCCAGCCGGAGGAATAAGGGACTTTCGAAAAGCCGAAAGTCTATCGGCTTTTTTGCCATGCTGCTCGGGATGTCTCTTTATGCACTTAACGGTTCCGGCGAGGGACAATCCGGCTCAGGAGGTGTCAGAAACCGTAAGATCATTTTGAGTTTTTCAAGAGCAGCTGGCAGTGCAATCCTCAACGGCAGCGGATGCGTATTTTCAGGATTGAGTGCTATAAGTTGTGTCGAGATAGTATGCATATTGGGCGGTACCGCACCGAATATATGGTGCAGTTCTTCCTCATTGTATTGCCGATGTGTTTGTTCAACTAAGATATCCGGTCTATAGTCCATATATTTGCAGGCTTTCCACCGAAGGTTGCCATCTTTTCCATAATTACCTGAATAGCCAAAAAGACGGCATATTAAGCACCGCCCTTCATATACTGTACAATGATACGGGCTATCAGGATCAAATAAAAAGCAGCCATCTGTCTGCGGGAAATATCCGCTGCCAGTGGTAAAAATGTGTTCTGCATAATCACTGTGGTGTTCAAGCAGCCATGCTGCTAGATATAATGCTTCTGCTTCATATACTTCAGGTTCAAAATGGACGCAGCATGTGCCGCACCCATTAGGGCAATATGCCGGACTTTTCTCTTTCCAAGAGCCTTGTTCTTTTTCAATAATGGTATAGAGTTCATCAACCGCTTTTAAAATATCATATATTACAGTTCCGGCGAACTTTTCCGCACTTTGCATCATAGTGGGGACATTTTACAGAAAAAGCCCCTGCACTACAAGTATGAGAGCTGTTCTGAAATGGAAATTTAGAAGCCGGTTAAATTATACAGCACCTTTTGTCAATACAAAATATAATTTAGGTTAGGGATTCTGCATTATAAAATTTGAACTGTAAAAAGGCGGTGAAGCACGTATAAAGTGTGATAAAATGCTGTTCGGGTGGAAAAAATGATATTAGGGAACCTCTAAAAACTCAGGTATAGATTTTTTAGAGGTTCCCTATAGAAATATCCATTTACACACTTTTCCTGACAGTACCTTCTTATACGACCCCATGTCTATTCTGTAACTTTAATATGGTAAATCGTACAATTATCTTTAAGACCTTTAAACTGAATAACTTGCTTTTGAACCGTATCGGTTACAGTTTGTATTTGCTGTCTGATTTTTTTATTATTGAACAGCTGTTCAGAAATTACTACCTCATTGGGCAATGCTGCATTTTGAATACGAGCAGCAGTGTTTACCGTTGAACCGAAATAGTCTAAGCGTTCATTTAAAGTAACAACAAGTGTAGGACCGCTATGCACACCAATTTTTATTTCAATCTGCTCTTGTTTCGGTTTTGTTTTATAGTGGCTGATAATGCGCTTCTGAGCTTCCAGTGCTGCCGCTACAGCATTCCGGCTATCAATGAATACACCCATAATAGCATCTCCGATCGTTTTTACCGGTACACCATTATGCTGCTGCACTGTATCAAAAAGAATTTTAAAATGCTCTCTTACCAGAGCAAATGCCTTTGCATCCCCTAGTTCACTGTACATGCTGGTAGAGCCTTTAATATCAGTAAATAAAATAGTTGTACTCATCAGCTGAAGCGACTGATCCTGTATCAGAACATCAGAACCTAAAAGTTCACGGTACATACTATTTTGTATAATTTCTGAACCCCGTATGACATCGTGGGTTATCCATGTTCGGTAATGTCCATTCCGTGCATCATTTTCCAGTTTTTGAGTATATGCACGATATACTTCTTGCGGGTCCTCTTTTAATTGCGGATGCACTGAAAACCAAATTTCAATATTATCATCGAGCGTATTGGTAAAATCTTTTTCACAGAGCGTACAATAGTTATCAGCAGTTGCCTTATGAAGTGCTGCCGATTCATGCGCGATTCCTCCGCATATCGGGCAATGATATATCCATTTTAATATAAACACCCCTTGAGAGACCCCGCGAATAAAAATATTGAGAATTTCTGCTTTTGATAGTCCTAATTGTTTCCCAATTTGGTAAACGGGAATATGAAATAACATATCATCACTCAGCTGTGATACAACCTGAGCCGTTTTATCGGCTATGTACTGGTTTTCAGGATAATTCACTGGTATGTGCATATATAACTCCTCATCCATAAACAAATTTTTGTGCCGAGAACTCAATAAATCCGGGGCTGTCCCGAAAGTAACCAACTTTTTGCCGCCGGCAATGACATCCCCAGATTCCCTTGAAATAAGCTGTTTGAAAACGGAGGTATAGAACAGGGCTAGTCTTGTACCTCTGCACTATAAATTGTACGCCCGTCTTCTGTAGACGTTTGAACTAAAATACCATCAGCCTTTACATGGTCTGAATCAATTGTCAGCATACCATCTTTATTATCATATTTCATAGTTAAAGGTATTCTTATATACTGATTTTCTTCCTCATATCCGCTGATAATCGCTGTATTTATAATTTCTATACTTTTACCGTTTACATTAAACTTACTGCTATAACCTGCCATTATAGAAAGATTTTGGTATTTAAGCATACTTTCCGCATAAAAGCTTTTGGAGCCTTTGGAAACATCTAAATGGAGAAGAGGAATCTCGGCATTATCTTTAGCGGCAATAACATCTTTCAACTTAGTTTTAGCATCTGCATTGGTTTTGTTTACCTCTTGTATAATTTTTTTCTATAATTGCCAAATCCGGTTTATCAGAAATCGGCGTTACATTTTCAAGCAATACTTCAGGAATACCTTTCCCGGTAGCATAAAAGGTTTCTTTCCAATTCGGATTTTTTTTCATCAAAAATAAGTGCTGCTACATAGCCGATTTCATAGCTTTCCCTGTCAGCAGACATAAAAATTTGCTCTTTTCTTATAAACTTCTCTGCTTCTGTTCTTACCGCTTCCTTAGATACATTCTTTCCGATAAACATCCCAAGATTTTCCGTATATCGTGCTGTAGCTTCCGCAATATCTGTAGCCCTGATGCTGTCAGCTTCACTCTTAAATTCAGTATTATATTTGTCCAGCCAGAATTTCGCCTTGCCCAGATATTCATCTTGTTTATCAGGATTTTCAAATGCCTGTATTAACCTTGTATACAGCATCCTCCGAAGACCTCTCGGATCGCTTTCTATCGGATAGATTTGACTTCTGCTTGAATCAGCCGAAGCTTGTACATCTTTTTGATAATAAAAATGCACCATTTCATGCGTTGCAGTTTTATATAATTCATTCACAGAATCTTCCGCTTCCATAACCTCATTATCTACACTCATAACAATGGACGGTTTATCTTGAAATTGTATCTGATCATAACCTTCCGGATTCGGGGGCGTAATTTCCTCGTATTCCTTTGCTTCTAAATTTCTGTTTTCGTTGATATTCAAAAGTTTTGCCGCTTTTACCGCCCCTTCTTCATCAAGATAAAAAATTATAAAGTTATGATTGGTATAGTTATATCCGTGCAAAACTTTATGCATCGCAGGTCAATTTAATTTTACTAATTTGCTTACCTGATCGACATAACTGTCAAAACTTATGCCGGCAGTTTCTTCATTTTTTGCACTTGTACCGAGCGGTTCTTTTTCTGAATTGCCTGAACAAGCAGTCAAAAAAATTCCCGCGAGCATAACAACAGCGAGGGCTGTAAAGAGTAACTTCGCTGTATTGAGTTTTTCCATCATTTCATCCTTAAATTGTAATAAATGTGGAAATGTAAGACATGGGGAATATCAATATCTTATTTGTTTATTCTAAATTTAAGTTTGATATATGTCAAGCAAGGGCTGTTAGACCTGTTCCGAACCGAATGTTTCCAAACAGGGATATTAACCCCGCTGAATTTCTGCAAGCCTATCTTACATACTTGTAACTTCTCATTTGCTATGCTATTATTCGCTTTGTGTTACGATCTATAACTTATAGTATGCAGCTTATGCTAGGCTGTACTCTTATTATAATAGTTTCATGTACAAAGCCGCCTCTATACTACGTCTATCAAGACATCGAGCATAAAGCAGAGCAAAAATGTTTGGCGGAGCTTCTTTTAAACGAAAAAAACAGTCAAGTGCGTTTTGCCCTTACCGATAAAATTGCGCATAATCTCCAAAAAGCAGGAAAACTCCGTACCCTTACCGTTTTTTTACAATCCGTTATTGAGCAAGAACCGAAAAACATATATAATGCCTATTTTATGCTGAGAATAGCATCTGCCCATTTAGATGGAGGCGAAAATAAGTTGGCGGCATATTATTTTGAGCATATTATCCAAAATTACCCTGATACTATTGTACAGGGGCAATCTGTTCATTTTATATGCTTGAAAAAACTTATAGAGCTTACAGACACAACAGAAAAACAGATAGCGTATTATTTACGGCTTTTGACGGACTATTATACTGATATAGACCCGGCGTATTCATATTTTATGCTGGCACAAGCCTATGAAAAACAAGGAGAGTGGCAGCTTGCCATTCAGACCTATACACGATTTTTGAATTTGCGCCGGTTTGATGTTATTATTCCCGGTATTCCCGATAGCTATGGTTATGCAAGAAAAATTGTAGATTATAACGCATCTGCTAAGAGTTGGACGTTCAATACGCTTGAAGAGCTGATAAAAACAATTACGGCAGCTATACGCACAAATGATTACACAACGCTTGAACGATGCAGATCAAAAGTAAATTTTTTTGCAATGTCATGGAAGCAGGAGTTATCTGAAACACATCCGCAGCCAGACTTCAATTTAAGAAGCTTTATGCACGGCAGCGGGATAAAGATTGCTTCCGCCGTAGATGCATCTTCCACACCCTACGAAGCATATTTGCGTACAGCCGGCTGGAATCAATACATACAGACATGGTATTTATATTTTAGAAAAATTAATTTTCCTGCCGATCCCGCAATTCACGGACGATGGGAATGGGCAGGTATATACTATGGAGAGAAACTTTGAGTAGTATCATGCAGTTGAAGACCGGTGAATGTATACGGGATGCCGTTCTTTCAATTCTTTCAATTATGCTGTGTATCGGGGCTGTGCAGCTGCCGGTATACGGATATAGCACCGTCCTCTTACCGGATGATACCGATAGCCGCTGTAATAAAATGCAGCTAGAGAAATTTCAGAGTAATTCCTTTATGCAAAATACATTGGTATTTCCTGAACATCCGTTAGTCAGCCGGTTTAAACGGCAGTATATGAACGAAAAAGGATTTGCCTATCTGTCAGCAATTATGCAACGCTCTGCCCCCTACCGCCGCTTTATTATAGAATTGCTTGAACAAGAAAATATGCCGCCGGAATTGCTATTTTTGCCCGTAATTGAATCGGGATTTTTAGAAAAAGCGACTTCACGGTCGGGTGCTGCCGGAATTTGGCAATTTATGAAAAATAGTGTCGGCGGGTATAATATTCATATTAATGATTGGATGGATGAACGCTTTGATCCTTGGAAGACGAGCAGTGCTGCGGTAAAAAAACTTAAATTGAATTATAGCCAACTGGGGGATTGGCCGCTCGCATTGGCGGCATATAATTGCGGAATGGGTGCAATAAAAGCAGCGATTAAAAAAGCAGGAAATACCGATTACTGGTATCTGTCTGAACACGGATACCTTAAAAAAGAAACCATGTATTATGTACCGAAATTTCTTGCTATTGCTGAAATATTGTCAAAAAGTGATGTATTGGGAATTGATTGGGGCAATCCTGATGCATATCCTCAAACTGCAACCATCGAAATAAAACGGGCTGTAGATATTCGTTTATTGGCAGAAGAAACCGGCATTGAAATTGCCACCATGAAAAAGCTCAATCCAGCATTGCATTACGCTATTACTCCTCCGAATATTCATTACCATCTCCGCATTCCGGCAGAGTATGAAGAACCCGTAAAAACAATCCTTAATCAGTCTGATAAACTTTTGATAAAATACTATCAATACCGTATAAAGTCAGGAGATACGCTCTATGCCCTTGCAAAACATTATGGAATAACTGTACAAAATATTATGTATTACAATCCGGGAGTAAGTGCGCAAACGCTCAAAATCGGTAAGATTATCTTGATTCCCGCGCTAAAAGCTGTAGATGCCTATCAGGGAAAATCAGAAAACACCTATACGGCAGATTTTTCCGGTTCTCATATTATACAATCAGGCGATACACTGTGGTCTATTTCCCGTAAATATGCAATATCAGTTGAATTATTGGCGCAAAAAAATAATTTACGGGTAAATAGTGTTCTGAAGTTGGGAAATATTCTAAAAGTGCCGATGCTTTAAAATAATGTTCACCGGTCCGAAAAAAAGCCCTGTCCAGAAATTTCTGTTTCAGAACAGGGCTAAATACTGGGCATTTGCAAAAACTCAGGTATTGATTTTTAGAGATGTCTCATCAGTAAAGCTGATAACATCGCAAATTAAATCTACGGAAAACCTCTAAAAACGGAAGGTTTTAGAGGTTCCCTATAAAGGCAGCTGTATGAAAAATAGATTTTGTAGTATTAGTGTATTTCTGTGCATAGCAACTATTCTCCATAGTTACACACTCAGTATGGAGGGGCAGACAGTTCAAAACTGGGAAACAGCTCATATTGATTCAAAAATTACGGTTGATATACATAAAAGCGGTTTGCATTTACCTGTAGATAGAAATGCGGCATTCCAGCTTATTGAACAAAACCGTTTTGCTCTTCTGAAAAATGTATATTTATCTGTTCTCGTTGATTCATCACATCGAGTAGGAAATTATCTGGCGGAGGGAAAGATCGGCATTACAGATATAAATACGCTTATCAATAGCGGAAAAAGTACGCCGCCTGTTTTATCGCAAGAATTGCAGCAAGTAATTGTCTATCATCAAAATCCATTGCAGCAAATTGCACGGTTATTTGTTAAGCATAATGCGCCGTACAATCCTTCGTACTTTCCGCTTGGGGCAGCAAGTAAGGTATATACCGGTATTTTAATTGACGCGCGGGGGCAGCTCCCTGTTCATGGCGAATACACAAATGAAACACTCAATCCTTGTCTTTTCCCCAAAATTTGGAATAAAGATATGAATCTTATTTATGAAAAAAACATTGTTGCGCCGTCCATTGCCCTCGAAAAAAGCATTGTGTTTTATACCGGTGATACTGATGAAAATCTATATCGGGATAGGATAGGAACGCAGCCGCTTAGAATTATTGCACGAGGGGTATTTGGCGATAACCGTACCGATCCTATTATCAGCAATGCAGATGCGGAAAAAATACTTGCGAAAGAAGAAAATATTAAATTGCTTCGCGAAGGGAAAATCGTTATTTTATGCGATAAAGAAAATTTACAGTTTTCAACTCCCTATCCGCTGGAGGATGAAAATTTCTATTTTACCTATCAAGATATTGCTACGGTATTCTTAGATCATAAGCCGGAAAAAATTTCAGTAAAGAGTAAAAATAATGTTATAAAAATTTCTATGTATGATGTACGGTTCGTTGCCGATTCTCCTGAAATTTTGCCGGAAGAAAAAAGCAGTATTGATGCAATTGCTGAAGCATTGAAGAAAGTCGGTCCGAATACCAACTTTTTAATTGAAGGGCATACCGCTGATCTTAACCGCCCCGAATCCGAAAAAATACTTTCATTGCAGCGGGCAGATAAAATTGCAGAAGAACTTGCGAAAAGAGGCATTGAACCGACAAGAATGCAAACTGCCGGATATGGTGCGTCTCGTCCTATTGCGCCAAGTAATAGCCAAGAAAATAAGGCGCGAAACCGACGTGTTGAAATTACTATTTTACGAAAATAACGGTATTGCCGCTATTGAAACGCTCATAAACAGGGGGCTTTCCAAACACTAACGGGCATCTCTAAAAACTCGGTTAGATTTTTAGAGGTTCCCTAAAGTTTTTGTACAGCCCCATTGGCAAAAATTAACCAACTGTTGAGACATCCCCAGCTCTAATACTAAAGAGGAGAAGAGCATATATGAAGATAAAATTATATAGTGTATTTGTTTGTGCCGTATTGCTGCCGGCTCTTGCAGCATCTTGCATGTCGATACCGAAAGAATCGGATATTCCCCATGATGTAACACCGATAGATTTAACACAGAAAGCGCAAGAGGCATTTGATGCACGTAATTACCGTGCAGCGAATGCGTATTATCATATTATTTTGCAGCGGTTCCCCGATGACCCGGCTGCATGCGTTGCCGCAGAATATGAAATTGCGCATTTGTTAATAAAAAAAAGAAAGTGGCAGCAGGCTTATACAAATCTTGAGATTATTATAGAAAAATATGGTAAGCCGGAAGGCAGAATGCTGCCGCCACATTATTATAAACTTGCTCAAATAGATTATGAAAAAGCAAAGGCAAAGCTGAAAAAATAGCCGAAAGCCCTCTGCGCTGGGTATGTGTAAAGAGGATACTGCCCCTAAAACACTTAGTTGTCGGGGCAGCTGATCGGCAATTTCAAAGTTAAATCTTTATACGGCATCTCTTTTCACAACAACCTGTCCAAAAACTGAAAGCCTGCCGGCTTTTTCTGTAAGAGAATAGTGAACCTCTAAAAACTCGGTTAGATTTTTAGAGGTTCCCAATAGTTTATTTATCCGCATTGGCGGATTGCGAAGCAGTTTTTGGCGGTGAGCAAAGTACACAGGGCTGTCCAAAAAGTATATTTCATAGCGTTGTTCAGCTACTTAAAACTAAAATAACACTAGATTAGCGTACACGATGCTGCAAACAGGGTGTTTTTTAACTTATGGGACAGCCCCGTTCCCCCTTTCTAAAAATCTATACCTGAGTTTTTGAGAGCTGCCTTTCTCTTTGTTTCTGAATTTAAACTTTTATGGATACGTATTGCAAAAGGAATAGTAATAATTGTTGCCAAAACGTCTGCAATTGCCTGTGAATATATCACGCCGTTTAAACCGATAACATTAGGCAATAGTAAAATAAGCGGTATAAATACAATGCCTTGTCTTAATGAATTTAAAAAGACTCCGGCTAATGCCTTGCCTATAGATAAATACAACGTAGAGTAGGAAAATTGGAAGCCGAATGTTACAAACATAATGACACCGGCTCTTAATGCAGGAATTGCTATACTTGCCACATTGTCATCGGTTCCGAATAGCGCTACGATATTCGGTGCAAATATATAAATTATCAGTGTCCAAGCGATACAAAATATATTTGTCCATTTAATGCTCGCCTTTATCGCTTCTTTCACTCTTTCATAATTTTTAGCTCCATAATTAAAACCTGCTAACGGCTGCAATCCTTTCATATAGCCAAATACGACATTCGCTCCAAGCGTCACAATTCTCAGGACTATGCCCATTGCAGCAATAGCTCCTTCACCATACAGAGAAGCCGCAGAGGATATGTTACTTACAGATATGGTTTGCAATATTTGCAGCAGCAACAGGGAAATTCCTATCTTCAATATCTCTTGATACATTGTAAGAGTAGGCTTGAAATGAGACATTTTTATTTCAATTACATTTTTATCTCCGATCAAGTACATAACGTACATAAGACTTGTGATAGCTCTCGCTATTAATGTTGCAATAGCTGCGCCCCTTACGCCCCAATCGAGCAAAAATATGAATATCGGGTCTAAAATCATATTTGACAGAGAGCCTATCATCATCGCTTTCAAAGAAATGTGAGCAGCTCCTTGTGCAACAGCTACATTTCCAATCGTAACGTTTATTGTACCTAATATCCCGCCTAGTATGAAAATACCGGTATAAGATTTGGAAAGTTCCATAATGGACGGAATTGCGCCCATAAACTTCAACACGCTATCTAAACCGCAAAATAATGCGACGGCCGTTATTATTCCTAAAATCGCACTGGAAAATA
>JBQMYN010000041.1:0-20634 GCA_052173475.1 Treponema sp. | reverse complement strand
TCACAGCTCACAGCTCACAGCTCACAGCTCACAGCTCACAGCTCACAGCTCACAGCTCACAGCTCACAGCTCACAGCTCACAGCTCGAATACTCTTTAAATAGACTTTTATTTTTTTCTCATACACTGCATCATGTTTTTTCAGTAGGAGCGGTAGAGAGCCGTTGTCCGTTTTACTTTTCTCCGCGTAAAAAAATAACTACGCAACTATTACCTCAGAAATCATACAAAAGAGTCTTATACAAATATCTAATCAGCAGAGCTTTATACCGCCATACATGGCAAGCGGTGTGGTTTGACTCAGGCTGAAGAGAGAATATAGGGCATCTCTAAAACCGCTTAAAAACTGAAGTTTTTAGAGGTGCCCTATAGTGCGTAATCCGCAGTTTGAACACAAGATACCGTTTTTGCGGTTAAAAATTTTAGTGATGTTTTTATACAATAGATTTGTTCAGACAGGGGGAGGTCGTTGCCGGTAGCAAAAGATTGGTTCCAATGCTGCCGGGGGTGTCCAAAAACTGAAAGCCTATCCCCATGTCTCATATTAAGGAGTAAAACGTGAAAATACCTACCAATATAAAGAGCTGTAAGCTCCCCCATGTTATTACAGCAGCAGGAATACTTGCTGCGTTGTTCCTGTATGCCAGCTGCAAGCAGCCGGCAGATACAAGCTCCAATAGCACACCGGTGCCCAAGATAGATCCCAATGTGGAATGGGTTGAGACTACTCTCAGCAAAGCAAAGGTAAACCCTACTGTTATCATTGGAGCAGGTAAAAAGATAACGCTTTCAGGCGATGACCTCACATGGACATCCAATAGCACCAGTATAATAAATGTTACGAATAAGCTTTCGGGAGCGTATGACGTTACACCGGCTGACGGGAAAAGTGAAGTAACCCTCACGGCAAAAGCGGAAAAGGGTTCAGTTTCAAAAAAAAGAGACTTTACCGTTATTGTACACAAGGACGCTGCTACGATCACTGCAGCTGAACTGATAAAAAGCATTAACCTGCCGCTCGAAACGGAAACCGATATAAGCTTGCCTAAAGCTATTGCTGGTGTGAGCGGCAGCAGCATAACATGGGGTTCAGAACATCCTGACTTAATAGACAGCGACGGAAAAATAAATATGAACAAGCGGGACTTGCGCAATCAAAACGTAAAACTTACCGCAACGCTTACCTATAACAACACGACAGAAGCAAAAGACTTTACAGTTGCCCTCAAACGTCTTACCAAAATAGAACATACATTCCACAGTTCAGGTGAGGGTACCCAAATATGGAGTTTTACTGACAGTCAAATAAAATTCGAATCGCTGCGTAATGACAAGATGGACTATGGCAGGGTATACGCCTATACGGATATTAATACGGTTGCAAAAACCTTTACTGCATACCAAACGCATGAAACATACCAGGGAAGGTGGTACGAAATCGGCAGCAGCGAGTATAAAGAAGCTCTTATGAAACATGCCCCACCTGAAGAGAAAAACAACTATTTAGCTGGCTATGAACTGTTCCTAAAAGATGCTAAAACACGGCGGCGATACCAATACACGCTTTCCTATAGCACAGGCGATAAAAGATACTGGTTCAATGCGGAAGGAGTATACGACAACTCAAAAAAGTGGTGTGAACAAAATGGCGGGTACTCGTCGAACGGGCATGAAAGTATATCCATAGGGTGCGAAGTATGGGGTGTCTCTCTTAACTACAATCGAAAACGCTATACAGGTTCATTAAATGCGGAAGGAACCCAGTTTACTGGCAAACAAACAGATAATAAAGGTCAGCCGAACGGCGAAGCCATTACCGCTCGCATTGTTGATAACAAAGATGGTACTATTGAGGTAACAGTGGATAATCAGGCGTACACACTCAATTTCCATGGTAAGCCTCTAAAATATTAGACCTGTTCGGAAACTTCAGTTTCGGAACAGGGTACTTTAAAACGTGATAGTTTAAGTTGTGCTATTTCAACAGCTTAAAGCTCGTCAACCTGAGCGGTAATAAAGCTATCGCTCAGGTCTATTGACAAAAGTGTTCTTTCCTTTTATACTAATAAATATTTATATTGAACGCTATGTGTATGCCCCGATGGTGGAATTGGTAGACACGCTAGTTTCAGGTACTAGTGCTTTTACGGGCATGGGGGTTCAAGTCCCCCTCAGGGCATTTTCTTTTCATACTGTTGGCTTCCTTTTCTGTATATTAAAATGAAAAATACTTTTTATGTATACCACTGTTGGCTATTATGCGTGTTGGGGGTATTTTAAGATTAAGGATGACGATAGTACGCGATTTTGTGATAAATAAGAAACCTGTAATGCAGCAGCTCACAGTTGATACGTTGTCAGGCTGCTGCATTTTACAGTAGCCGGGAACCTCTAAAAATCTAACCGAGTTTTTAGAGATGCCCAGCCATATAAATAGGAGCTGCATGATATTATGCATCAAGCAAACGGTAATTTGGGGCATTCCCGCAAAACTATTTCGATACTGTTACAATTTATATTACAAGCAGGTCTGACGATTATACTTCTTGCAGTCTCCATTGTTATGTCACTCTTTATACGCGAAGAAAAAGAAGCTTTGTATGCGGTACAGCAGCGCAAAGAGTTAGCATTGTTGCTTGAAAATGAAATAAAATATACGTCTCAAGAGCTGAGCCGCACGTGCCGGCTGTATGTGGTTACCGCTGATAGTAAATACCGCGACCAATATTTTGATATAGTTAATTGGGTAAACGGCGAAATACCTCGCCCCATGACTGTGCACCCTAAATTGTTTCCCGGTAGGAAAATAAGCCGTATTGATATATTGAAAGAACTGCAATGCACTGAAGAAGAACTAAACTTAATGCGCCGTGCGGGAGAGCTTTCGTTGCAGATGACACATATCGAAAGTCAAGCAATGGAGTCAATTTTACACAATCGGTACAGTGAAGGTCCCCTGTATCCGTTGCCTGATGAAGATGTCAGGACATTCGCAATCCGTATTCTGCATGATGAAGCATACCAGGATAAAATTAACCATATTATGGAGCCGACAAATGAGTTTTTTCATAAGCTCAGCAACAGAATGGATTCTATCGTTGAACAATGCAGTGTGCTTGAAAATATGTATGGATTTTCAACATTGGGGCTATTAATTTTTTCCATCCTTTCGATTATTTCATTTATTTGGTTTTTGAATACAGCAGTTATTCGCCCCATTTTGCGGACTTCTTCTATTTTTTCGTACCTTGGACAGGGGGATTTTACAAAAGAAATGGAGGTTCGTTCAAATAATGAGATAGGTAAAATGGGGGTTAATTTTAATACCACGTTAGCAGCTATCCGTAGTTTGATTTTAGGAATTAAGGAGCAAACCAGTACGCTTGCGAGTGTTGGATCCAATCTGTCCGCTAATATGACTGAAACGGCAAGTGCTATTTGTGAAATTAGTACCAATATTGAAAGTGTTAAAAAGCAAATAATGACGCAGTCAAAGAGTATTATCGAAATCGGATCCTCACTGCAATCAATGATGCGGACGATTGAATTACTCGATCAGCATATTGATATTCAAACGCATGCGGTAGATGAGTCTTTTACTGCTGTTGAGCAAATGTCTACCAGTATCGGTACGGTACACGATGGCGTAGAACGGAATATGCTCTTGCTTGAAGACTTGAGTACGGCAACGGCAAAGGGTAAAACCGTTATTACAGAATCCGTTAATTTAACGCAGGCAGTGGATGATAGTTCTGCAATTCTTTTGGAAACCAGCTCTGTTATTCAGAATATAGCAGCGCAAACAAACTTACTGGCAATGAATGCAGCAATTGAGGCCTCTCATGCGGGGGAAGCAGGGAAAGGGTTTGCCGTTGTCGCAGGGGAAATTCGGAAACTAGCGGAAGAATCTAATCAGCATGGGAAGAATATTACCGCCATCTTAAAAGATTTAAAGGTAAAAATCGAGCGGGTGCATGAGTCTTCGCTTGATACGGAAAAGCAGTTTGATACTATTTTTGCGCTGGTTTCGCGTACTAAAAATCAGGAACAGGACATTGTTGCAGCAATGAATGTTCAGCATGATAAAAGTGATTTGATTGTTCAATCAATGGAAAAAGTTGGCAATATGACCCATGAAATTCAAAATGTATCGCAGGAAATGCTGAAAGGCAGCCGTTCTGTTTCAGAGGAAATGAAGCTGCTAGCAGCGATGTCGGATAGAATTGCCTCAAGTATGCATGAAATGGCATCCGGTACAGCTCAAATTAATAATACCGTACAAGAGGTGGACGAAATTAGCCGGCAAAATAAAGCAAGTATTGATTTCCTTGCCGACAAAATAAATCAGTTTAAAGTCCGCTAACACAATTGCCGGCTGCTTACTGGAGTTGTCACAAACTAGACCTGTTCAGAAACTTTGGTATGAACATATCCGCCATAACTGCACATACAAGATACTTAACAAGATTTTTAAAGCCGATACGGTCGCCGGAATGCCGAAAAATGATAAGGAGGAGTTGTTATGGCACGAATAGTTACAAATCTTTGGAAAAACTGGCTTTTTAAAGCCTCATTTATCCCTGAATACTGCGCCCCTTTCTATGATGATTCTGATTTTGAGGATATACAGCTGCCGCATACAGTAAAAGAATTACCGTATAATTACTTTGATGAAGAAGACTGTTGTATGCTGTCATGTTACCGTCGGCATTTTTCTGTACCGGAGGAGGCGGAAAACTGCCGCATATTTTTGGATTTTGATGGCGTTATGTGTGCTGCGGAGGTGTTTGTAAATGGCAGTGCTGCCGGAACGCATAAAGGCGGTTATACACCGTTTTCTGTTGAGATTACCGATTTTGTTCATGCAGGAAGCAGCGATAATGTGATAACAGTTGCGGTTGATTCGCATGAGCGTTCCGATGTTCCGCCATTCGGCTGTGCAGTTGATTATCTTGCCTATGGCGGTATATATAGAGATGTGTCTTTGCGTATTGTGCCGCAGTGTTTTATTCAATCTGTATATGTAAAACCCGATAAGATTTTAGAAAAACGGAAGATGCTTTCCATTGATATTGCGTTGAACAATCAGATGAATGGCGGTTGCCTCGCATCACAAAGCGCAACACACAATATGGTAGGCGGCTCTGCTGATGCTGCGCAAGAAAGTAGTTTTCAGCTTACTGTAACGCTTTTAGATTCAAAAAACAAAAAGCAGGCTGAGTATGTGCAGCCTATTGTGATTTCGGAATCGGAACAAACCGTGTCCGTTGTGTTGGATAATCTTGCGGGCATTGCTCTGTGGTCGCTTGAAAAACCGGTATTGTATAAAGTTGAGGTTGCATTGCGGGCAGGAGATTCTTCTGTAGCAGATTCTGTGTCTACTACTACTGGCTTTCGCACAGCCGTATTTACGCCTGAAGGATTTTTCCTGAATGGTACACGGGTTGTGATTCGTGGTTTGAATAGGCATCAGTCATTTCCCTATATCGGCTATGCAATGCCTAAGCGTGTGCAGGCACGGGATGCAGAGATTTTAAAGCATGAACTCGGTGTAAATTTTGTGCGGACATCGCATTATCCGCAGTCTCCATTTTTTCTTAACCGCTGTGATGAACTCGGTTTGTTAGTTTTTGAAGAAACACCCGGTTGGCAGCATATTGGTGATGCGGAATGGCAGCAGGTAAGCTGTCAGGAAATTCGCGAGATGATT
Source organism: Treponema sp. (assembly GCA_052173475.1). Classification (GTDB taxonomy): domain Bacteria; phylum Spirochaetota; class Spirochaetia; order Treponematales; family Treponemataceae; genus Treponema. The sequence goes on along the minus strand of JBQMYN010000041.1, from coordinate 14,925 downwards.
CTTCGTGATAGAAATCATCCGTCGATTGTGTTGTGGGGTGTACGAATTAATGAATCGGCAGATTGCAGTGATTTTTATAGAAAGACAAACAGCATTGCCCATGAGCTAGACCCGTCTCGCCAAACAGGGGGCGTGCGCTGTATAGAAAACAGTGAGTTTTTTGAAGATGTCTATACAATGAACGATTTTATATACGGCTCTCATGCGCCGGGTGCTGATACGTTGCGTGTGCTTCGCCCTCAGCGGGAGGTTACCGGGCTTGATAAGCTGGTGCCGTATTTGGTAACTGAATTTGCAGGGCATATCTATCCTACTAAACGCTATGATCAAGAGGAGCGGCTTATTGAACACGCTTGCCGGCATTTGACAGTACAAAATGCTGCCGCACTCGATCCTCATAAGTGCGGTGCTGTCGGCTGGTGTGCATTTGACTATAATACCCATGCAAATTTTGGTTCGGGCGACCGTATTTGCTACCATGGAGTCATGGATATGTTCCGTATACCTAAATTTGCAGCGGCAGTGTATGCAAGCCAGCAGTCTGCTGCGGTGCGGCCGGTTATGGAACCGCTTACCCGTTATACAATCGGAGAGCGTTCAATCGGCGGTATTGCTCCGCTTATGATTTGCACGAATTGCAGCAAAGTACGGATTCAGATCGGGGATCATGACTTGGGCGATTTTTACCCTGCATTTGACCGGTATCCGGGTTTGCCGCATCCTCCAATTATTATTGAAAATATTGAAACTGCATGGGGACAGAATTGGACGCATGCAGTTTTTACCGGTTTTTATACGAATTCTGCTAAAAATCCGCTGTGTATTGAGCGGCATTTTGTACCTAATCCTATTCCTACGCAGCTGGAGCTTGCCGCTGATTCATTAATGCTGTCAGCACATATACCAGATGCAGTACGTTTTACTGTACGCTTGCTTGATCAAGTCGGCAATGAGTTACCCTATAGTGCGGAAGTTGTCAAAATTACGATTAAAGGTGTTGCAACTATCATCGGCGATTCTGAATTTGCACTGATCGGCGGGGTACGCGGATTTTGGGTTAAAACGCTCGGACAGATAGGAACGGTACAGGTTACTGCATCTTCTGCCCGTTTTAAAAGCAACACAGTTAAAATAAAAATACGGTAGAGCGGGTAGGACAAACTAAAAAAACGGTTGCTGCCGACCCCGGTTGGCGGGACATCGGTATCCGCTTTGCCGATAGCGTGTCGGGTATCTGCAAAAACTGGGGTTTTTAGAGCTTCTCTGTAAGAATTAAGTCTTTGTATACTAATTACTTAATTCTTGCGGAGCTTTTCGTAGAGTGCATCAAGGTCGGCACGGGAAAAATATGAAATGTGGATAGTTCCTTTTTCGAGTGTCCCTTTTACTGCTACTTTTGTGCCGAGTGCATCAATAAACTGCTGTTCAATATCTTTTACTGCAAGTGCTTCGTCAGAGAGCCGCTGCTGCTGCGGAGCTTGTGCCTCTTGGTTTTCGCTACGGTTTCCCTGTTTCAGCTGCGCCGCTTGTACTTCTGCTTCCCGTACCGAGAGGTTTTGTTCTGTAATGCGGCGGAAAAGCACTATTTGATCGGCAGGATTTACTAATGACAGCAATGTCCGCGCATGACCTGCACTAATAGTGCCTGTTTCTACGGCATGGAGCATTTCTTCAGGCAGCTGCAACAGCCGCAGCGCATTTGCAACAGCAGATCTGCTTTTACCGACACGCTTTGCCGTTTCCTCCTGATTCAGATTAGCTAAGTGCATAATTTCTTGGTAGGCTTGCGCTTCTTCAATAGGGTTCAGGTCTTCTCGTTGTATGTTTTCGATAAGCGCAATTTCAAGTTGTTTATGTTCTTCAAAATTACGGAAGACAACCGGCACGGTTTTTAGCCCCGCAAGGAGCGCAGCGCGAGTTCTCCGCTCTCCGGCAATAATAAAAAACTCATTATCTTTTTTTTCTACCACAATGGGCTGAATAATGCCGTGTTCCTTAATTGAATCGGAAAGCTCTTGTAAGGCTTGATCATTAAATACTTTACGCGGTTGATACGGATTAGGGCGCAGTATCGCGGGATTTAATTCTGTTGTTTCAGAATGGGGCGCGGTGCTGAATAATTTTTCATTATCGGCAAGCAGCGAATCAATGCCTCTGCCTAATTTGCTTTTACTCACGGTTAAGAATCTCCTCTGCAAGTTTTTTATAACTGCGCGCTCCAATACAAGAAGCATCATACTTGCAAATCGGTAGCCCGTGTGACGGTGCTTCCGACAACCGCACATTTCGGGGTACAATGGTGGTGCATACGCGGTCTTTAAAATAGGACGTAACCTGCTGTACAACTTCTTGCGCCAGTTTTGTCCTTGAATCATACATGGTAAAAAAAATACCGCCGATTTTTAGTTGAGGGTTCATATTTTCTTGGACTTTTTTTACGGTTTGCAACAAGAGGGTTAAACCTTCCAGCGCAAAGTATTCACATTGAAGCGGAATAAACACTTCATCTGCTGCGGCAAGACCATTCAACGTTAAAATACCGAGGGAGGGGGGGCAGTCAATCAGAATATAGTCAAAGGTATCTTTAAGAGCGGCTAAATGCTCTTTGAGATAAAATTCCCTATCCTGCTGATCAATAAGCTCCACCGTTGCTCCTGAAAGATTAATGTCAGCTGGAATTGCATAGAGGTTTTCAACGATTGTTTTTCTGATAGTTTGCTCGATAGGAATTTTTCCCGCAAGGCTATCATAGATATTGGGCTGCCTGTTTTCGATTCCTACACCGGAGGACATATTACCCTGCGGATCAAAATCAATCAGCAAGGTCTTTTTTCCCGACTCTGCAAAATAAGCACCAATATTAACCGCCGAAGTAGTTTTTCCAACTCCGCCTTTCTGATTAACGAACACTACACATTTGCCCATGCAGATAGTATACCCTATTTTCAAAATAGATAAAAGAGCATCTCTAAAAACTTGAGTAGATTTTCATAATCTGCTGTAACGGCATAGCTGATGCTGCTGGCAAGGGGTTGTTTCAAAAGTAATCAGCTGTTGACAGCTCCTGCCGAGGAAGTCCTGCATAGTTTTTAGAAGTGCCCTTTACTTTGTTTAGTCAAACGATTATACTTTCCGCCATGAATATACTAGCTGAATTTCTACCGGCATATATGCATTTTTCAAAGGTAGAGACAACCAATCTTATCTTATTATTAGGTTTTATTTTATTACTCGGTACGCTTGGCGGACGGCTTTTTCAACGGTTAAAAATACCGCAAGTAGTCGGCTATATTGTAATAGGGATTCTCATTGGGCAGTCGGGTTTTCGGATTTTATCTTCAAATGTAATCACGGCACTGAATCCTCTTTCCAGTATTGCATTATCGCTGATTGGCTTTATGATAGGTGGTGAGTTGAAAACACAAGTAATAAAAAAATATGGGAAACAATTTATCGGCATCCTGTTTTTTGAATCGGTTGTGCCATTTATTATTGTTTCTTTGATAGTGAGTATTACTGCGTATTTTGTAACAGGAAACGCCGCAATTTCAATTTCATTGGGGCTTATCCTCGGTGCCATTTCTTCCGCAACAGCACCTGCCGCTACCACCGATGTTTTGCGCGAAAACCGTACCAGAGGTCCGCTTACCACTACGACGCTTGGTATTGTTGCTATGGATGATGCTGTTGCGCTCATTCTCTATGCACTTGCTTCCTCCGTTGCAGCGAACTTACTGGGTGCCCATACTGCAAGTTTCGGAACTCAGGTTATCATGCTGCTGTATAATATTTGCGGCTCTGTTGCCCTCGGCAGCATTATCGGATTTTTACTCGGATTGATTATCCGCGATGTAATGACTGATCCCGGGCGTATTCTTGGATTTTCGCTCGGCGCACTGTTCCTTGCCACTGGCATAGCCGACTGGCTTAAACTCGATACAATCCTTGCGGCAATGTCGCTTGGTTTCTTTATGGTCAATTTTGCACCGGCAAAAACCCGTCAAACTTTTACTTTTGTAGAAAACTTTACGCCGCCTATTTATGTATTGTTCTTTGTGCTTGTCGGTGCAAAACTCAATGTATGGAATGTAAACGTCTTTGTCGGTATTCTTGCAATACTCTATGTGATTTTGCGTACAACAGGAAAAAGTATCGGTGCAATGTTCGGCGCATGGCTTACAAAAGCACCTGAAAGCGTCAGAAAATACCTACCGTTCTGTCTATTAAGCCAAGCAGGTGTTGCAATAGGGCTGTCTATTTCTGCTGGTCAAGACTTTGCAGATACGATAGGACCTACTGTCTTATTGATTATTACTACCACAACATTTATTGTACAATTAATAGGACCTGTTTGCGTTAAATATGCGGTTGATAAAGCGGGAGAGTGCAATTTAGATATAACTGAAGAAGATTTAATGCAAAAGATGAAAGTATCTGATGTGCTGTACGGAACACTTCCTGTCTGCTCTGCTTCGTCTCCTGCGATTGTGAATGAAACCTGCCGCCTTACAGATTTATTAGAAGCGTTTAGCCGCAATCCTAACTTAAACTATGTAGTTAAAGAATCATCCGGTAAATTGATTGGTCTTATTACCCTTGAACGGCTCAAAGAATCCCTCATTCTTTCAGAATGGTATGAACACTTGCTGACAATAGATATTATGCTGCCTATCACCGTTGTATGTTCTCCTGAAACTACCATTCCAGAGCTGTATAAGCTGTATATGGAAAATGATTGTACTGCTATTCCTATTACAAATACCATGCAGGAAACGCTCGGTGTTATCGAAAAGAATACCGTTGAGCATTTCCTCCACCAACAAATGATTGAACTGCATAAAAAGGCAGCTCAGTAATGTGCGGTAATGATGAAACTGTATCGCATACCGGATAAAATTTCGGTTCTTATATTCGATATTGATGGCACATTGTATCAAAATGAAGCCTATATGCAAGAGCAGGTTACGTGCCAAATTCGCCGGTATGCTGCAGTACGGGGTATATCCGAAGTCGATGCACAGACGTGGGTAGGGGAATACCGTGAGCAGTGGAGAAAAGAACATAAGGGTAGCCAAATCAGCCTTGCGGATGTATTACAGCATTTCGGCGTACCCATGACAGATGTTATTGCATGGCGCGAAGAGCTGCTACATCCTGAAAAATATCTTCACCGCGATCCGCAGTTGGTAGGGGCATTAGAGGCACTGTCTCAGGAATATACGCTTGTCTGCGTTACCAACAACGCAGTAGCGATTGGTCGCAGAACCCTTGATGCATTGGGTTGCGGTATGTGTGTCAGTGCATGTTTTGGGCTGGATACCTATAATGTATCAAAACCAGATACGCGTATTTTTGAGTTTGCTGCAAAAAGTACCGGCGCACCGCTTTCCGGCTGCATCAGCATCGGCGACCGTTACGATATAGATGTAGCACCCGCTTTACAACTTGGTATGGGTGGTATAGTAACGGAGTGTATTGATGATATATACCGTTTACCGGATATATTACATCCGATGGGTAACAAAGTTGCCGAATGAGTTTTATAGAGGAACCTCTATAAACTTCCGTATTTTAAACTCGCTATCAGCTGTGCTGATGATGGTATAACTAACTAACTTTTTGCCGCCGGCAACGACAGCTCCATTCCCTATAACGCAACGTGCTGTTCGGTAGCTCCGTTTTCAACTAGGGTGATAAGTACTAAATCGTGTAAATAGCACGGTTTAGAATATTGAGCACCTCTAAAAACTCAGGTATAGCTTTTTAGAGGTTCCCTATTGCATTTTAATGATAATCTGTTCTGAAGCTAAAATTTCAGAACAGGTTTAATAGTATCACGAGGAGAACTCTCTATGTATTCAGTACAAAATAACCGTGTATTATGCTGTGAAGCAAATTTCAAAACAGTTGCACCGCTTGAGCCGGCAGCAGTATTCAAATGGTTTGCAGAAATCTCAAATATTCCGCGCGGATCGGGTAATGAAAAAGCAATGAGTGATTTTTTGGTGAACTTTGCAAAAGAGCGGTCGTTAGAGGTTCATCAAGATGCAATATGGAATATAATTATAAAAAAACCGGCGAGTAAAGGCTATGAGGACTCAGCACCGGTTATTCTCCAAGGGCATCTGGATATGGTATGTGAAAAAGAAAGCGGCTCTCCGCATAATTTTTCTACAGATCCAATACAGCTTATGGTTAATGGCGATACTATGTACGCAAATGGAACCACCCTTGGCGGTGATGACGGTATTGCGGTTGCCTACATACTTGCCATTCTTGATTCATCGGTTATACAGCACCCGCCGATTGAAGCACTGCTTACTACACAAGAGGAAACCGGCATGGATGGCGCGATGGCAGTAACCCCGCAGCTGCTGAATGGGAGGCGGCTGCTTAATATCGATTCTGAAGAAGAAGGGATTTTTTTAGCAAGCTGTGCAGGAGGGGCAACTGTATCGGCATCGTTTTTGTTTAAACCGGAAAGTGTTCCTGAACCAGTGCCGTCCGGTTTCTCTCTTCTTACTGTTACTATTGAAGGATTGCAAGGCGGACATTCAGGGATGGAGATTAATAAGCAGCGCGCAAATGCAATTAAACTGCTTGGGCGGGTTCTATCTGTTCTCGCTGCTGAACAAGAAGTGCGGCTTGTATCGGTATCGGGCGGCTCTAAACACAATGCAATTGCAAAAGAGGCTGTTGCGGCGGTTGCTGTTCCTGATAAAGCACGTGCGCTTCGTGCGGCTGAATCTATTATTAGTGGTCTGCAAGCGGAGTACCGTAGTACCGATAAAAATATTCGTATTGCCGTAGTACCGGCAGAAACAGCCGCTGGGGTTGTATCACGGTTTACCGCTGAAATGAGCCGCAACATTATTGACTTTCTAACGATGGTTCCTGATGGTGTACAGGCAATGAGTATGGATATGCCGGATTTAGTGCAAACAAGTTTGAATAATGGTATTTTGATAACTGATGAATTAGGAGTCTCTGTTACGATCTCGATTCGTAGTTCTGTTAAAACTGCCCTTTCTGCTGTGTTAGATACTGTCCGCCTCTGTACTGAGCGGTGCGGTGGAATTTTTAGAAAAAAATCCGAATATCCCGCGTGGGAGTATGCTCCTGAATCTCCGCTGAGAGCGTGTGCTTGCGCAGTCTATCAAAAACTAACTGGCAAAGAGGCGGTAATAGCAGGTATTCATGCAGGGCTTGAGTGCGGATTACTGAAAAAAAGTATTCCGGAACTTGATGCGCTCAGTTTTGGTCCCAACCTCTATGATGTGCATACGCCGAATGAATCGCTGAGTATTTCTTCAGTCGAGCGGATGTGGCATTTTATACTCACATTGCTTGAGCATTTACGATAGCACTCTTGTACTCCGATTTGCGGGTGCGGCAATACCGCTGTCTAGCTGCAGCTTGAGGGCATGTCTAAAAACCGCTGTTTTTAGACATGCCCTTGATTCTCAATAGTATGGGCAAATGGAAGGCTCAAGAGTAATTCATCAATATCTGTTAAAAAATGTTTAGGACGGATGCGTTTGTTTAATTCAAGCAAAACACTAAAAAGATACAATGATTTCTGCAATAGACTGCCGAGCATACCGGGTAATGTGATGTGTACTTGCATCATCCAGCGCGAAAGATAAATCATAGCAGAAAATATAATTGCTTTTTCAAAGCCGGTGCGCAATGCATCAGCAGTGATTACGATACTGCCTATCGAAAAGATAATACGTCCCATAGGAAATAACTCATAGCAGAGCATTATCCCAACAATAGAAGCAATCAAATAGCCCCATCGTATTTGTTGCTTTTCAGCAATACATAAAAGCAGTGCTGCAATGAAAATAATTATTTTAACCAACAGGAGCGGAATACTCCATAAAAAGAATATCAAAAATAAGCCGACGGCAGTTCGTAGAATGGGATGGTCCGCTTGCTGGTAATCTGTAGGAATACTGATTGGTATAGCATAATCATCATACAAAATTTCTTGATACCACGCTGATTCTCTAACAAATTGCCCGCAGAAAATGCCGATACAAAGCCCTGTAATCAATCCGATGGCTAAAAACACTGGGGAAATATATATAACACCTGATCCGAACACTACAAAATACCCGACAATCAGTTGCGCGCAATTAGATGCAAATGAGGCGGCTATACTGATACCGGTAAACGAAATTAATCGCGGCGGCACTTTACTGAATAGGGCAATCGTTAAAACAGCTGCCGCCGTACCCGCAAACGAAAACAAAATAATATATGAAAAGAGTGTACCGTTTATAATGCCCTGTCCGATAATCTTAATTATCGCGAGAAGCAGTAAGTCCGGAAAAGAAAATATTTTTGCTCCAAGCAGCAGCGGAACATTTGAAAGCCCAATACGGAGAAACGGCAGCGGCTTGGGTATTAAAAACTCCACTGCCGAAAGGAAAAAACACAATGCTCCAAAAATGGACAGCAGCGTCTCTCTTTTTTTATTCATAGGTTAATGACAGCTGGAACATCCGCCGCATGAATCGTGTCCATGATCATGCCCGCAACCGCAGCTGCATTCAGAGATCGGCTCAAGCGCAGCCGCAATTTCCTCCTCAGTTGCAGGACGTACACCGGTAATTTTAACATCAAAATAAAGAGTTTCACCGGCGAGCGGATGATTCGCATCTACAACAACAGTGTCGCCGTTAATTTCTTTTATTCTAACAGGATGGTGATCGGCATCAAACTCCATACCTACTTCCAGCTCCACCTCTGGCGGAAATTGCGAACGGTTGACTTCAAACATCATATCATCATTTATTGTGCCATAGCCGTCTTCAGGTAAAACAGTTAATGAAAATGCCTCGCCCTCTTCTTTACCTTCGAGCGTGCGCTCTAATCCGGGAATTAAAAAATTATAACCGTGAATATAATCCAGCGGTCCCAACTTCTCTGACGAATCAAGAATTTCTTGGGATTCATCTTTTAAGGTATACTCAAGAGTAACTAAACAATCTTTTGTGATCTTCATACGCACTATACTAGCAGGTTTTAGTATTTCGGACAAGCAGACGTGTATACTTTTTAGGAGAATTAAGCGGGATATTCTCAAGTCCCGAAAAATAGACCGCTGGCAGTCCCCGTCTGCAATAGACCGGCTTGATAATTTGGTTGTTGAAGACCGGCAAGTTCAAGCATCTCAGTTCAAGGAAACCTGTTCTGAAATTTTGTGAGAGGTCTGTTCTGAAAGTGAAGTTTCAGAACAGACCTACTTAAGCTAACTGAAAAGTATTACCCTCTCTGCCAATTTTTGGTTGGAAAATGCGCACTATTCGTATCGGTGTACACACTGCTTCGGACTTCTGCCTGATGTTATAATGCTGTATCGTCTATTTTATTAAGCCATTCCATACAGACAGGAACAATGCTGTGTATACAGCCGTCTTCAAAAGGATTTTTTAGGTTTGCTAATGCAACGAGCTGTAAAAATGGTTTTTCGCCTCCGGCTTTACACAGGCGCACATAGTCTTCCCATGCACTTTTTCTGTCAGTGAGCATTTTAATCCAGAATTGTAATGCACAGACTTGAGCTAATGTGTAGTCAATATAATAGAACGGCATATCAAAAATATGGAGCTGCCGCATCCAAAATCCGCCGCGGTTTAAGTAATCATTATCTCCGTAATTCCGTTCCGGTAAGTATTTTTTTTCGATTGTGCGCCATGCGGTTTTCCGTTCTGCGGGGCTTGCCTCCGGATGTTCATATACCCAATGCTGAAACTCATCAACGGTAGCTCCGTAGGGTAAAAAGAGCAATGCCCCGCTCAGATGGGTAAACTGGAATTTATCGGCTTGTTCTTCAAAAAAGAGCTTCATCCACGGCCAAGTAAAAAACTCCATACTCATAGAATGAATTTCACAGGCTTCATACGTCGGCCATACATATTCAAGCAGCCGTGCATTGCGGCTTTGATAGGCTTGGAAAGCGTGTCCTGCTTCATGCGTCATTACTTCAACATCATGTTGAGTTTTGTTAAAATTTGCAAAAATGAAAGGAGCTTTATAGTCAGGAATGGTGGTGCAGTATCCACCGCCAGCCTTTCCTTTTTTTGATAACACATCAAGCAGCTCATGGCTGGTCATAAATCGGAAGAACTCATCGGTTTCAGGAGAAAGTTCTTGGTACATCTTCTTAGCATTCGCGAGAATCCAATCAGGATTGCCATGGGGAACTGCATTGCCGGTTGTATATTTAAGTTCTTCATCATAGAAAAAGAGTGTATCAAGTCCTAACCGCTTTTTTTGCCGCTGTAAGAGGGACACTGCGGCAGGAACTACCTCACGGTAAATTTGCTCACGGTATGCAGCCGTCATTTCTGCATTATAATCCGTGCGGTTCATGCGGTCATAGCCAAGCTGCACAAAGTTTTTATATCCTAAAGTATGGGCAATGCGGGTGCGCACTTTGACAAGTTTGTCATAAATCTCATCGAACTCGCTTTCATGCGCGGTAAAAAAGCCGTAGTATGCATCTGCCGCCGCTTTTCTCACCCCCCTATTCTGTGCTTCCATATAGGGCAATAACTGCGATAATGTACGTTTTTCTCCATCAAACTCAATTTGTGCAGAGGCAATCAACTTATCATAGCTGCTGGTAAGCTTATTTTCTTCTACAAGATACTCCATAATTTCAGGACTAAATACTTTTAGCTCCAAGTCGATGAGCTTAAAAATATGTGTCCCCAGTGTGGTTTCCAATTCGGAACGAAAACGGGATGCAACCATTTTTTTATTGAAGCCATTAACCATTTCGGCAAAACGGGAATCAGATTCATCAAAAAAAGTATTTTCTGTGTCATAAAACGCATCGTGCGTATCAATGGAATGACGGATTTGCACCAACGTATACATTGATTGGTAGTGAGATTTCAACTTTTGTACTGCGTCTATACAAGCGATTTGCGCTGCTGCCGATTCTGCATGGTCAAAATCTGCTCCTGCTTTTGCAAACGCCTCTTTTAAAGCCCTCATATCGGGACGAGTATACGGCAAATCTGCAAATTTTTTCATATCTGCATAAGTCTTTGTTGTATTCATACTTACTCCTTACTTTATTAAACCTGCTTGGAAACTTCAGTTTTTGGACAGTTTCCGTAGATTTAGCTGCGATGTTGTACTGACATCCATGGCAATGACATCCCCAGTACTGCTATTTTTTAGCGGCGGTATGCTTCATTGTGGTGAATATATTTTTAGCCCACGTTTTTACTTTGCCAAATAGATGCGTCCATTTGGGACTTTGTTGTTTTTCCTGCAATGTTTTTATAACATCAGGATAATCCGTAATAAGGCTATCAACTCCCATTTGCATCAATTCTGCATAATTACTCTGAATACCGCCAAACCATGGATTTACCTGAATATCAGCATCATGGAGCTGCTTTACCATTTCCGGTGTAACTGAATATGCCGGCGGATGATAACATTCCACGCCGACAGATGCAGTATATACGGCAGGTTTTATGAGCCAGCTGTCAACTAATAAGCCGCAGATTACTGTGTTGTCTATTTTTTTCATGCGGACAATACTTTCATGGTTGAATGAAGAAATAATGCACCGGTCGATAAGGTTAAATTCTTTCATCAAGGTATACACTTTCAATTCAATCCCTTGATATACAAACACACCGGTTTTTAATTCAATATTGGTAATAAGATTCGGTTGGGTTGCAGCGTATTCAAAATATTCCCGCAAAGTAGGGATGGGTTCAAAATCCGTCAGTGCGGGATGTGTTACTGCTGCATTGAGTTTTTTCAGGTCGGCAAGTGTTTTCTCGCCGACAAGCCCCGTTCCGTTTGTTGTCCTATCAAGCGTTTCATCATGGATAATAACCAGTTCTCCATCTTTTGAAAGATGAACATCAAATTCAATCCCATCGCACCCTGCTTCTACCGCTTTTTTAAATGCGAGCATTGTATTTTCAGGATATTTACTTCTAAAGCCTCTATGTGCAATATTCAACATACCATATTCCTCCAAACGGCTGTGTTTAGCTTTTTCAATAAACGGTGCTGTCCAAAAACTGAATGTTTAGACAGCAGGACACCTCTACTCATGCTCCGATTCTAGGGCATCTGCAAAAAACTCGGTTAGATTTTTAGAAGATGCCTTATCAGCATAGCTGACAACGAGTTTTTTGATAAGTCCTTTAACTATTATGACTTATCAAAAAATATCGCAAATAAATCTAAGCAAAACCTCTTAAAAACTGAAGTTTTTAGAGGTTCCCTCTACTATATCTGCATACTTTTTAGACAGCCTCGTGCCCTGCACCATTTAATATGCTCGTTACACAGTAAATTTGTCTACTTCTTCCTCTAAATTACCGATACTCGTCCTATTTTTTTGAGTTATTTCCCGCACTTCCTCTGCGGCATTGATAATTTGCTGAACACCGCTTGCTATTTCATTGAGGCTGCCGGTGGTTTGATTGGTAATGTCTGTCAGTTTTTGCATTTTATTGATGATAAGAGTTCCGCCTGCAAGCATTTCGCTTGCACCCTCCTGCACTTCTCCCGTTATCGTATCAATTTGCCTGATAGTATCCAGTACAGAAAGCCCTTTTTGTCGCTGCTCCTGCATCATTACGACAGCTATTTCCTCCCGTTCGGATATTCTGGTTACTGATTCATACACACCTGTAAAAACATGTTCGATATTCATGCCTATTTCGGTGAGGTGCTGCGTAACCTCTGCGGTCTTTTTAAGAACAATGCCGATCCGCTTGCCTTGCTGATTCGCATCTTCAGCAAGTTTGTGGATTTCGCCGGCAACAACAGCAAAGCCTTTTCCTGTTTCTCCAGCATGGGCGGCTTCGATAGCAGCATTCATCGCTAACAGATTAGTTTGACCGGCAATATTTTTAATAATTTCACTGGTTTCTAACAGTGCTTCGGACTGTTGTGCTATCTGCATAATCACTTCGTTTGCCTCTCGTGCGCCATCTTTTCCAATAAGCGTCTGTTGATACACTGCTTTTATTAATTCGTTATTTTGTTCCAGTGTTTTCGCTATTTTAATGGTATTTTCCGCCATTGTTGTTACCGACTGTGATGATTGTGCAATATTTTCCGTTTGTGTTTGAATGTGAGAAACTAAACGGTTTAATTTACCGTTGATTTGCTCAATGGTTGCAGCCGTTTCTGTTACTTCTTCTGCCTGTGTTACTGCCCTGTCCTTAATATGATTAACATTTCCGTTTATTTCCCGAATAGCAGCAACGGTTTCTTCCATATTACTGGATAATTCCGAACCAATAATGCCCATTGTACTAACTTCATGCTTCAAAATAGTAATCATAGAATGAGTATGTCCTATTATTGCGTTGAACATGCCCATTAGCCGTCCCAGTTCATCATTTCTGTTGATTTCTATTCTATCAGTTAAATTTCCCGCAACAATTTTACTAAATAGCACTTCGAGTAGGGCAAAAGTCCGCTTTATGCGGCGAGAAAAAATAACGGCAAGTAAAAAAGCACTCATAATCATCATACTGCCGATAATCAGCATATTTTGTAGAAGCTCATAAAATAGAGAAAAAATCTCATTTCGCTCTATCAAGATGATGAGCTTCCATTTAAACTGCGGCTGCGGAAAGACATACGCATACTGTTTTTTCCCATCGAGGGTAACAGCAATAGAAGTTGAGGATGCCGCAGCTATTTCAGCCAACGCGGGATTTTTGGTTTCCTGCATAAGTTTAAAATTGTATTCTTCGTGTTTAGGATCCGCCAATATCATGCCGTTATCCTGCACCAGCATACAATAACCGGTTTTGCCCAGCTGGATACCGCGAATAAGGGAAGTCAGGTTTGCAAGGCTTACATCAATACCGACGCAGCCGAGCGGTTCATGTTTTTCTGAATGTACCATGCGGGCAAAGGTAATGGTCGGCTGCCCATTGATAGATACATAAGGATCGGTAATAATAGTACTGCCATTTGCTTCCGCTGCTTTTTTATACCATGGACGTTGTCTGGGATCATAGCCTGCATTCACATTTCTATTGGTCGATACATGCGAACCCCAGTTAAGTCCCATGTAGATAACCTGAAAAGCTGGATGGGTTTTTGTAACAGCATCAAAGAGCGCAAGAATATCCTGCTCAACGTGTCCATCATGGGTATTGCTGGGCATATCTTTTGCAGCTTCAGTGTAATTATAGATTGTGGTATCCGCACTTTTTACCTGTGGGGTTTCTGTAAGCATTTCAACGGCATGTGCAGCATTGTCCATAAATGTAGTGATAACGCTTGAAATGACAGCAGTATGCTGAGCGGTAAATCCATTAAACTGTTCAGCATTATCCTTATACAGATGCAATCCTACTACGATACAAATGAGGAAAACAATAGTAATAACAACCGCTGTGATACTGATTAAAAACCGAGCAGTAATTGAAAAACATTTCGCGTTCATGCTCATGCCGATTCCTCTGTTATTTACCATAATACGAGTCAATAAACCGCTTCGGAAACATTAGCGGGCATCTCTCAAAATCTAATCGAGTTTTTAGAGGTACCCTAGCTTCAGAACAGGTCTAATACTCACTATAGGGAACCTCTAAAAACTTCAGTTTTTAGAGGTTTACCTTAGATTTAATTTGCGATGTTTTAATTTAAGTTATTATAATGTAAAGACTTAAATTAAAACTCGTCGGGCATCTCTAAAAAGCTAACCGAGTTTTTAGAGATGCCCTATATTCTAGCATGAGTATGAGGTTTTTTACAATAGGGTACTGCCTGATATTGCGATATTTACTATAATAAAGAAAAATAAGAAGAAATATAATTGAAGAAATGTGAAAGCAGATATAAAATGAAAGAGTACTTGACAAAGAGTGAGGAGATATGATATAAAAGCTGCCGTTGCTTCAATAACCC
>JBQMYN010000040.1:0-20734 GCA_052173475.1 Treponema sp. | reverse complement strand
TGCTGCAACATCCGCATACAACGAATTTACTTTCAAGCTGAAAGTTAAAAAAGCTGCTGTTGCATCACCAGTGAATCGCGTATTAAGTACTACTACTCAATCTGATATTCATGGTGTGAAAGTACAGTTAAGTGCTACATATGCTGATGAAATTGAGCTTCCATCCAGTGTAGATAACTTGGCAGCAGGGAGTATTAAGTTTGCATTTGACGGTGAATCTAGTTTAGTCGCGGCAAGCGAAGTACATGATGAAGCCGGAACAGGCGCAGCACCTGCATTAAAAACAAGTGCACAAACCTATACTGTTAAATTTGCTGCAACATCCGCATACAACGAATTTACTTTCAAGCTGAAAGTTAAAAAAGCTTCATAAGCAATTCTAACTAACAAGAATGGAACAAAGACCGTAGATGTCTATGCGTAAGCACAGTATTTACGGTCTTTTTCTTTTTTAAATATATGGAGAGATCTCGCTGGTTATCATGGGTTCTTGCTTCCATTGCATTTTATATGTTGATGCCGTATACTAAAAATGGTTTTTGGTTTTACCGTGGTGTTAATCATATAGCGTTTTTCACAAAATAAAGGAGCAAAAATGAAGGTACTGATTATTTCAGATGGGCATGGCGATGTTGCGGCATTAAGGCAGCTGCACACTCATATACCGGATCCGGATATGGTGCTATTCGGCGGCGATTTTGCTGCTTTTAAGCAGCCGGAAACAGGGCTGCCTTTTTTGCATGAGCTCACTGCTTTGTACCTCCCTGTGTTTGCAGTAATTGGAAATTGTGATGAGCCGTCCTTTTTAGAAGAGGTTGCTGCTTGCGGCATATCTATTCAAAATACGGCGGTACAATTTCAGCAGTTTCTTCTTGCAGGCTCTGGCGGCGGTAGCAAATTTACCGGCGCGACACCCAATGAGCGTACTGATGAAGCTTTATTGTCAGATTTGCACGATGCAGCGCAGAGTGCGGAAGCAAGTACTGCTCGCAATTTAATTATTATTACCCACAATCCGCCCCATAAAACAAAGCTCGATAAAGTTGCTCCCTTAGTGCATGTCGGCTCTCCGCTGATTCGGACTTTTATTGAGCACTATCAACCACTGCTTGCCGTATCAGGGCATATCCATGAATCCTATGCCATAGACAGACTTAACAAAACACTGCTGGTTAATCCGGGATCGCTTGCTGAAGGGCGGTATGCCATTGCAGAAATTTCAGGTAGTTCCAGTGAATCTCTTGCAGTATCTGCTGAACTACAGCGGCTATAAAGCATTGATACAGCTTAATTTATAACAGTAGCCCCAAAGCAAAGCCCACAGCTGGAAAGAAGCATATACGCAATGGTATCAGCTGTGCTGATGGGGCATCTCTAAAAGCTAACCGAGTTTTTAGAGATGCCTTTCTGTTTATATGCAGTTAGGATGATGCCAGCATCTGTTGTACGCAGTTGGCTGTATAGACAGCTGCCTCATCAAGTGCAATCATTACCGGATCTTTTTCTGTACGGATTTTTAATTCTACTTCAGGTAATTTTTTATCGCTTATGATGATGCGGATTGGTAAGCCGATTAAGTCCATATCTTTGAACTTTACGCCGGGTCGTTCAGACCGGTCATCGAGCAATACCTCAATACCGCGAGCGGTAAGCGCATCATGCAGCGTGTCTGCGGCTTCTTTCATCGCACCGTCATACTGAATTGGTACTATCCCCACCTGATACGGCGCAACACTCATCGGCCAAATAATACCATGTTCATCATGGTGTTCTTCTATAATAGAAGCAACTGCACGGTCAACACCAATACCGTAACAGCCCATAAGCGGATATTGTTGGCTGCCGCTTTCATCAAGGTACGTCATATTCATACTTTCTGTATATTTCGTACCTAATTTGAAAATATGCCCCAACTCATTGCCTTTTTTTGTATAAAAAGCGGCACCGCAATGCGGGCAAATATCCCCAGCCTGCACAGTCCGCACATCAAAAATAAAGTCCGGCGTAAAATCCCGCTTGGGTTCAACATGAATATAATGCCGGTCTTTTTCAAGCGCACCCGTTACCGCATTGTGCATACCCATAACACTTTCGTCTGCAAGGATTTGTACGTGTTTGAGTCCTACCGGTCCCGCAAATCCCACAACCGTTCCGGTAATGCGTTCAACATCTGCATTGTCTGCTAAGCTAATTTCTGCCGCTTTCAAACATGCGGCTAATTTTGCTTCGTTTACTTCAAGATCACCCCGTATACACACTGCAACAAATTCTGACTGTAAAAGTGGTGAGCCGCTTACCTGATAAATGAGTGTTTTAATAAACATTTTTGCCGACGTTTTTAAAAAGGCTGTCAGCTCCTCTATTGTCCGGACATTCGGCGTTTCAACTTTCACGAAAGACTCACAAGCGGCAGGTTCTGCACTTGGCGGTTCGCAGCGGCAAACAGCTTTTTCAACATTTGCTGCATAATTACACTGCGGGCAAAGAATAAGCGTATCATCACCAATTGCCGATTCTACCATAAACTCTTCCGAGCCGCTGCCTCCCATCGCACCGGAATCCGCCCGTACCCGTATAATTTTTAAACCGCAGCGGCGGAATATTTTTTCGTATGCTTCTCCAAAGGCACGGTATGTAGCATCGAGACATTCCGCAGTTGTATGAAAAGAATAGGCATCTTTCATAGTAAATTCCCGTGCGCGCATAAGTCCGTACCGCGGGCGGATTTCATCTCTATATTTTGTATTTATTTGATACAGGCTGATTGGATAATCCTTGTAAGAGGCAAGCTCAAACCGCATCAAGGCAGTAAATACTTCTTCTGCGGTAGGGCTAACCACTAAATCCTGATCAAGCCGGTTTTTCATTTTCAATAGCCCTTGCCCCATAGTATCCCAGCGTTTGGATTCTTGCCAAAGTTCACCGGGAACTACAACCGGCGGTTTACATTCCAAGCACCCGATTGCATCCATTTCTTCACGAATAATGCGTTCAACCTTTCTAAAAGTCCGCAAACCAAGCGGTAAATAACTGAATAAGCCGTTACCAAGGCGGCGAATCATACCTGCCCGTAAGAGCAACTGATGACTCACCACAACCGCCTCTGCTGGAACTTCACGCAGTGTTTTAAAAAAAGTTTGAGATATTTTCACACAAGTCCTCTCTTTATTTAAATTATGGGAACCTCTAAAAACTTCAGTTTTTTAAAGGTGAGCTTTGCTCACTGGTTTTCCCTAGATTTAATTTGCAATGTTATGCTGATACATGTACAAAAACGTACATATATCAGCTGCGAGTTTCGGCATCGCCGAAACTCGTCGGGGATGTCATTACCATATAAAGACTTAAATTAAAACTCGTTATCAGCTGTGCTGATGGAGCATCTCTAAAAATCTATACCTGAGTTTTTACAGATACCCTATTGCTATTTTTGAATGGTTCGGCCGGTTTCTTCCTTACCTAGTGATAGGGGCTTTTTGACCCGTTACGGCTTGCAAAAAGCCCCCTTGGGTTCCGTACCTTAGGTGCCTGTCCTTTCGGGGGTACCGTAATGTTCATGGATATATTGAAATTCTTTCAAGTATTGCCTTCGAGACATAACAAGGTGCAGCAGCTCATCATACATTTCAAAATTGACATCCAATGCGATAGGAAATACATACAATTCAGTTTCTTCACAGTAGCGTTCTATAAAACGGGGATCGTTTACAAAGCCAAGACTGATCACATTGCTAATCCTATCAGCACACTTTAGTATCTTTGCACGGGTGGATCCGTTTTTGAGTACGTTTTTAAGATACTCAGGTTTTGATTGCCCTTTAGGGCGGGTTACTTCCAATACCAGCTCATACACTTGAGACGATTCAGAATCAATTTGTAAGAGCTGATTTACATTGAAATCGGGAACATCCTCCAATACATCATGCATGATTGAAGCTTTCAGCAATACGCTGTCAATATACCCATAGTCAATGAGTATCCCCAACGTATCCATTTGGTGGCGGAACATATTTCCGCCGGCATGTCTACTCTTGCCGCACAACACCGTTGCTAAATCAATATAAGGAGCAAGATACATACTTTTCAACACTTGTACATCAATTTTCTCCATGATTTTAGGCTCTCCTACGCCAGATCATGCAAATACAGCGAAAATTTGTGTATACGCCTTTCCGCTTCCTGCAATTTCTCCTTTTCACCTGCGACTACATCCGCAGGAGCATGCTCCACAAAACCTTTATTTTTCAGTTTTGCCTGCAAACGCATGGCATTACTATTTTCTTTTTCAAGTTCTTTAGTAAAGCGTAGGGTGAGTTGTGTTCTATCAACGGTATTGCCGGTAATGATAAATGCTTCAAAACCGCTGCCTACAGTACCGATGGAATTGGCAGGTTTTTGCTCCGGCTGTGCAATAAAGAGAATATCAGCAACGCCGGCGAGCAGTTTAATGAGTTCAGGCTTTTCGGCAGCAGCAGAGGCGGCAGCGGCAGGTTCTGTGTACAAGGCGATGTTCAGCTTAAGCTGCGGATCAATACCGCATTCTACGCGGAGGGCACGCAGCTGCCGGACAATTTCTTGTAAGGCTCCAAAACGGGCTGCAGCAGATTCATCTATCCGCTGGGAATTATAGACAGGATAATCGGCAGTCATCAGCACGGCTGCGCGCTGCTGCACACAGCGATTTTTGCCTACTGCACAATACTCAGGGAGTTTTTGATAGATTTCTTCTGTAACAAAGGGGAGGACGGGGTGCAGCAGCCGAAGCGATTCTTCTAGTACGGCAAGGAGTACGGAGGTTATCCGGTTTTTTTCCGCATCATCGCCGTTTTTATAGGAAAGCTTTGTACCTTCTACATACCAGTCGCAAAAATTATTCCAGAAAAATTCATAAACTGCCTGCGCAGCTTCGTTAAAACGGTAATTTTCCAGTGCAGTGCGGACTGTTTTAACGGTTTCATTCAGTGTGTGGTAAATCCAGCGGTCAAGTTCAGTTAATTCTGCAACAGCAACAGCGGTAATACAGCGTCCTTCAAGATTACCAAGAATATACCGCGATGCGTTCCAGATTTTGTTTGCAAAGCGGGAGCCAAGTTTGAACGATTCAGTATCAATGGGTAAATCCTGCCCCTGCGCACACATAAAGGCAAGTGTGAATTTAAAGGCATCGGCACCGTATTCGTCAATTACCACGAGCGGATCAATACCATTGCCAAGCGATTTTGACATTTTCCGCCCTTGCTTATCGCGTACCAGCCCATGTATGTAAATATCACGGAAAGGAACTTGACCGGTAAATTCAAGCCCTGCCATAATCATACGGGAAACCCAGAAGAAGATAATATCATGTGCCGTTACTAATGCTGAGGTAGGATAAAAGCGTTTTACATCTTGAGTTTGTTCCGGCCAGCCAAGTGTTGAAAACGGCCAAAGCCAGCTGGAAAACCATGTGTCAAGGACATCGGGATCTTGATCCAATGCTGTACTTTTGCAGGCAGGGCAGCTGCATACGTCCTCGACAGATACAATCATTTTTCCGCAATCGCGGCAGTACCATACCGGTATACGGTGTCCCCACCAAAGTTGGCGGGAAATACACCAGTCGCGGATATTTTCCATCCAGTGCGTATAGGTATGCTCCCACTTTTGCGGATAAAACACCAGCTCCCCTTTTTTCCATGCAGCGAGTCCTTTTTCAGCAAGCGGTTTCATTTTTACAAACCATTGTTCCGAAAGATACGGTTCTACCACCGTATGACAGCGGTAGCAGTGTCCAACTGCATGTTTTATAGACTTCTTTTCTTTAAAAAGCCCGATTGCATCTAAATCCGCAATAACAGCCTCCCGTGCAGCTTTTGTTGAAAGTCCGCGGTATTTCTCGGGTACAGCACTATTTAAAGTGCCGTCGGGATTTAAAATATTGATAATGGGAAGATTGTGCCGCTTTCCTACTTCCCAGTCATTGGGGTCGTGAGCGGGAGTAATTTTTACAGCTCCGGTACCAAATTCTTTATCAACATACGTGTCAGCAATAAGGGGAATGCAGCGGTTTGTTAAAGGCAGTACAAGCTGTTTACCGATAAGATCGGTATAGCGTTCATCGTCAGGATGTACCGCAACAGCGGTATCACCCAAAAGGGTTTCAGGACGGGTTGTTGCAATTTCAATAGAGTGTTGTGTAGGGGTGCCGTTTTCATCGGCGACGGGATAGAAGATATGGTACATAGCACCGTTCACATCTTCATGGTCAACTTCATCATCTGCAAGTGCCGTTCCGCAAGAAGGACACCAGTTTACTAAATAATTACCGCGGTAGATAAGTCCGCGTTCATGCAAGGTAACAAAAACCGTTCTTACGGCACGGGAAAGACCTTCATCCATAGTAAAACGCTCACGGCTCCAATCCACCGATGCCCCGATTTTCCGTAATTGACGGGTTATAATCCGGTGATGCCTTTCTTTTACTTCCCATGTACGCTGTAAAAATGATTCGCGACCAAGGTCATGGCGGGTTTTTCCTTCTTTTTTTAACTGTCGTTCTACAACATTTTGTGTTGCTATGCCGGCATGATCAGTACCCGGCAGCCAGAGCGTTTCATCGCCTTTCATTCGATGATACCGTACAATAATATCTTGCAGCGTATTATTTAATCCATGCCCCATGTGTAAAACACCGGTAACATTCGGAGGCGGTATAACGACCGTGTATGCCTGTGCTGAATCGGTTTTTTTTGCGGGTTTAAAACAGCCTTTGCGCTCCCAGTCCTCATAGATGCGCTCTTCAAAATCTTTAGGATTATAGGCTTTTTCCAATTCAATACTGTGTAATATATCGGTCATAACAGCTCCTTTTTGATAGTCAATTTTTGATCTAAAATCTTGATAAATCTACTATTTTATATACTTTCTATATATTATGCAAGTAGTTTTTAAAAATAGTATTAGAAGCGTTATGCGCTGCAAAGATTGTTCCGGATTTTGGAAATTCACTAAAGAGAACCTCTAAAAACTGAAAGCCTATCGGTTTTTTCTGTAAGGAAATGATTGATTATATCCGCTTTAGCGGATATATCCGCCAAAGCGGATTGCGAAACAGTTTTTGGTGGTGAGCTTTGCTCACCTGTTTCCTTAAGCTTTATTTGCGATGTTATGCTGATACATGTACGTCCTTGTACATGTATCAGCCGCGAGTTTCGGCACCGCCAAAACATCGCTTCTGAGGAAGACCCCTGCTATCCCTGTAAAAATAATCTTTAATGGGATAATTTCTGCCATATCTTTGTATTATACTTGACTTTATCGCTGTAGCTGTGTATTATGCTGATAATCATTATTAAAAGTTAAAAATATATTTATTTCTAAAGGAATGCCCATGAAAACATTTCGCTTTGTTTCGCTTTTTTTTGCGTTAGTTCTAACAAGTGTGTTTGTTTTAACAACGTGTAAAGATGCAATCGGTCTTGGAGAGGCGGTGGATATTAATCCGCCCATTATCCGGTCAGAAAGTATTTATCCGCCGCTGAATGCCGTTGTACGAGATTCCTTTCTTTTATCTGTTGCGGTGGAGGATGACCGGAAAGTGCAAACGGTTTCTGCGCTGCTCACCTGTATGGAAGATGGCGGCTACAGTCACCAATTCTTACTGGAGCAGCATAATAACCGGTGGGAAGTCTATATAGACCGTACAAAAGATCATACAAAATACAAACCGGTAGACGGGCGTTATATGCTGCGGATTACTGCCAAAGATGCTTCGGGTAAAGAAGCTGATATAGAAAGCAGCTTGGTTATTGATAATACGCCGCCCCTTTTAGTCTTACAACGCCCCAGTACTGCTATGACCGGGGCACCGGAAGCGGGTGCTGCTGATATTTTCGGCGATGTGTTTTTTCTCGCGGGGCAAGTGTATGACTCTTGTCCGGTAGAATCCTTATCGCTTACTGCACAACCGGCAGGCGGCGGAGAGCCGAAAACCCATATTTTGAAAAATATTCCGCAGACAATCCGCATGACCGTTGACGCATTTTCCTCACAAAATGCCGGGTTTTATAAGGGTATATACGGCACTAATAAGTATGCAGGAAATCAAGTATTTTCATACAATATAAAAGTAACGGATAGTGCACGGCTTTATCAGGATACTCAAAACCGTGAAGGAAGCGGAGAAGGAAATAGTACGGAAACATATTATCTCTATGAAGATTTATATAAAGACGTGCTAAGTAAATATAAGATAGATAAAGTATACAACATGACCCGTAAATCGTATTCCAATGGACGTTCAGTTGGTGCTATTGATAGCGGGGATGTTCAGCAGGTGTTAGACACGCTTAAAAAAGCAGCCCTTAACAAGGGCGGAGAGAAAAAGGGTGTGTTTACCCTTAATCCGTCTATTAACCCCAAATACGGTATTGAAGGGCATTCGCCTAAAACCATTCCGGAATCCGGCTCATTAATCGATCTGTTTGATGAAATATATGAAGATTCAGCAATAACTGTAAAGCTGTCGCCTAATTTTGATGAAGATCCGCTCAATAATGCCGAGACATACGAATTTTATGTTATTGATTTGGAAACATACAAGAATGCTGCCGGCTCATATGCTATTGATGTTAATGATGACGGAAAGCTTTATGCCGATGATTCACAAACAACTCTAAGACAAGGGATTACAAAGATTGAAAAATCTCAAATCATTAAGATTGGCAAATCGGGCAGCAGTCATATTATCACTATTAAGCTGCCAAGATTGGCGTATCGGACAAACTATATTTTGCAGGCAAGGGGCAGTGATCAAAAAAGTGCAAAGCATACGATGATTGCCGATCCTAAAGAGTCAAATGGTAGTATGTATGGGTTTAAGGTAAAAAAGAACGGAAAAATACCGGAAGTCAGCGTAAAGAAAATAAACGGTCGGGAGGCTGATAACGGGCGGTTTTACATAAAAAAAGGTGATTCTGTTTCTTTTAATGCTGAGATCGGTAGCTCCGTAACGGGTACTGTCTACTATACATTGACAGGAGGGAACAATACCGCTGTACCCGCTTCACAAGACTATACCCCGTCAGGTTCAGGATCTGTTGCATTTACTATTCCAAAAGAGACCTTTATTCAAGATAAAAGCACACCGTACAAATTAACCGTTAAGGCAGAAGACGGGGAAGGAAAGGGTACATCGCTGCCGGCAGAGTGTCAAATTTATTATGATGTGGAAGGTCCTGTTATTACTGCAAATGCACCGGGTCTCGTAACTGAGATGCCGGATATTTCCGGTGATATTTACGATGCCGGCGCAGGAGTTAAGTTTGACAGCATCAAAGCAACGTATCAATATGAATCGGATGCAGTGCAGAACCTTTCGTTTGCACAACCGGCAACTAAGGATAATAACAGCTGGAAGCTCTCTCCTATTCAAAACCCTAAAGAGGGAGCATATACCATCGTTTTAACGGCACAGGATGCGCTTGATCAACCGGGAAAAGACACAAAGCTGACCTTTATCTATGATACGGCAAAACCTTCTATCCGCGAATTAAACAATGTCGCTATTGATTTGTTGCGCAAAGGGCAAAAGCTGCAAACAGATAGCGCATCGTTCACCCTAACGGGAAAGATTAGAGAAAAGAACAAGATAAAAACGCTTAAAATTGGTAAAAAAGATGGTCAGAAAGAAGACGTGTCGTTTAGTGCAGACTCTGGAAGTTCTGACACCTATACCTTTACAAAAACATTTGATTCCATGCCTGACGGAGATTGTACATTTAGTATCGACGTAGAAGATACCGCAGGAAAAACTGATAGTGCCGAAATTACCGCAGTAGTGGATACTGCCGCACCGCAGTTTAAAAAGATGAAAATAGCGAGACACGAATTTACGGTTACTACAAACTCCAATCCGTTTAACGGGTCTATTGATCGGGTTACAACCCGTGCGGCGATTGTTCCTATCTCCGGTGAGTTTGAAGATCAGGGGCAGGGCGTTAAAAAGTTGATTGTTAAATGGGTAGAAGGCAGCGAGCAAAAACAGGAGGAGTTTACAGCTGTACCCATTGAAGGTCAGCCCGGTCGCTACAAGGCAGAAGGCGCAATCACCTTAGCACTTATGCAAAGTGATGTTACCTTTACTATACAAGACGGCTCAAATAAAACAACTGACTGGAAAACTGCGATTATCCGCCTTAATGAAAAACTTGCAGTTGATATAAAGATGATAGAGCCTGCGACTCCGCCGTATAAGTATGCCGATACGCCCTATGTAAAAACTGTATTTAAACTTCAGCTTACTAGCAGCTATAACGGAGAGCAGCCGCAGGATTTGGAATTGTATATTAGTAAGGATGGCTCGCCATTAAGCGATCAGGCTTTAACGGCATTACAATACCAAGTGGAAAAAGACGGCGCATCCATTACGAATATGCAGAAAAAAGAAAGCGCGATATGCGGCTTTAAAAGCGGTGTAAAAACAAAAGAAAACGAGCTGTATACGGTAACAGTTACCCCGCGTACATCCCATGAAGATGACGGACAGTATCTGTTTGTCTTTAAGGATACGGCAGGGGATGTACAAAAGCAGCAGCGGGTTTGGATAGACACCAAAGCACCCGATTTTACCCCGCGTGTACCGGTAGAAGGGCAAGCACTTAAAGAAGAACCTAAGTTCTTTGCCGTTCTTTCCGATACACCCGGTGCCGGTATTAAAACAGTAACGGCACAGCTGAATAACACTACTATTGCACTTGAACAAAAAGGAAGTTCGATAGAATCAAAAGAAGCACTAAAACTGCAAGAAGGTAAAAACACTATTACACTTACCTATCAGGATCATTTGGAGAATGCCGGGTCTAACACCATTACATTTGATTATGACGTAACAGCACCTGTCCTATCCGATATAACGGTGAATGGGAAAAACAGCGATACGGTGCTTGTCGGCGTAGATTCTAGCAGTAATAAAATGAAGTCTTTTACCGTTAGCGGGAAAGTAAAAGATAACATTAACATGGATGCGGTGTATCTCACCATTACCAACAAAACAACCGGCAAGAGTGCTGAGCGGCAGAAATGCGCTATAACCGGCAGCACAGAACAGAACTTTAGCTGGACTGTTACTGCCGATACGCTGCAAAATATCATTTCAGGCGGGGATGACTATACACTTTCAATTCGTGCGGAAGATAAAGCAGGTCTTATAAAAACAGTGGTAAAAACTGTTCAAGTAGATAAGGTGCCGCCTCAAATAATGGTACAAACACCTACTGCCGGCAGTACGGTAAACAAAACTATTACCGTAAGCGGCACCGCATCCGATACGCAAAAGCTGAAATCTATTAGCGTTGTAACAACGGAACAGAGCGGCAATCCAGTAACTAATACTGTCGCTGCAGACGATAAGGCTGTCTCATGGCGTTTTCAGCTTGATACAACAAAGTATGCTGCTGAAACAGGCTCGCTTAATTTCAAGATTATTGCCGAAGATGAAGTTGGTAATAAAACAGAGAAAACTGAGACTATTCAGATTGATCAGCATAAAGATAGACCGGTTATTACCATAACTGAATTTGCGCATATTGCCTCCGCTAAGTTAAGCAATGCCACAATTTTAACAGGAACAATCAGCGATGATGACGGTCAACTGAAAGATTTAACTAAGGACTTACAAATTAAGATCGATTCTGGTGCATACACACCGGTTAAATTTGGTTCTGGGGGCAATTTATGGGTACACGATCTCGGTAATCTTGCTGACGGTAATCACACCATTAATTTTAAAGTAACGGATGCAGCAGGAACTTCATTCTGTACAGAATCCGGCAGTACGAACAAGATAGCATGTCCTAAAGTTGCCGGTAAATCCGATCCAGTTACTATTGCACAAGATACGGCGATTTCTTTTCAACTTGACAACACGCCTCCTGCTATAAAGTCTGATGATGTACGCTTTGTACTTGGCAGTTCGTGGACAAGTTCTAATGACGGTACTGCGATAACTCAGAATGCAAAGATAGGGAATGGTGCAAACGATGAGAATAAAAAAGCCTGTTTTAGAGTGTTTGTAAAGGATTCTTCAGGCATAGACACTGTAAAATTATTTTTAGAAAGCAATCAAGCGCACTCGCTCACCCATAATGCTGCAAAAGATATAAAAACAAGCAGCGGTACCGCCGTAGAATGGGAAGCATGGGAAGCGGCAGCTGTACCGCTTGTAGAAGGCTCCCAGGTCTTAAAAATAGAAGTAAAAGATAAATCTGATTTTCCTAAGTTTTGGCAAGAAACAGTGGTATGCGACTTTACAAAGCCGACCGTTACTATGCAAAATCCTCCGCAAGAATCAGACAACTGGGCAAAGGAGCTTTTAATAGGGAAAACGCTGCTTTCCGGTTCTTTTTTGGATACGTCAAGCGGTATTGATAAGGATAAAACAAAATACTCCTGTAAGATTGGTACGGCTAAAAAAGATTTGCTTGCCAGCGATACGTTTGAAGTAGGAGCAAGCGGGCTTTCTTGGAAAATTGAGCTTGCCGATGCAAGTTTATATGGAACAAATACTTATACAAGCGAACGTTTGAAATCAGATTTAACAGCCGATGCAAATGGTAAAATTTACAAAGTGCCTCTGTACCTTACAGCGCAAGACATTGCCGGAAATACGCAGGAGCAGGAATTTTATCTTACCATTGATTCCGACGGTAAAACTCCCAAAGTAAGTATATACGGACCTGAACAACCGCCTACTAAAGCCCAGAATGGCGGCGATGCTCATAACGGGTTTGAAAAGGTTACGCTCGGCGGAAATGTACTCTTTTTGGGGAATGCGGCTGTCAACAAGCCTTCGTCCGGTGCAAAAGTTGTCAGTCTTGAAGCACGCTTTTCTGAACAACCTGATTTTAACAAGCCATTTAAGAAGGAAATATCAGCCGGACTGCCGAATCAGGGGAGTACAAAAGACTGGAAAGACGGTGTGGAAGTTGTAACTAATGCAAGCGGAATAAACTCATGGAATTTTTCAATTGATAGCTCAAAATTTTTAAAGGATATTTCCACCGGAAATATTGATTTATACTATAGTCTGCGCGCAAAAAATAATGAAGGTAATTACTGCGACTGGACACCTGCACGGAAAATACGGCTTGATCAAAATGCCCCTATTTTTCATCACCCGAAAATACAAAAGGGTTCTGAATCAGTAGATTACGTGAGCGGTAAATCCGTTAGTGAGGGACAGTATTTAATTGCTGATTTAATTTCTACTACTGGTATTAGTAAAATATCGGTAGAGGTTGCCTATGCCGGCACTATGTATAACGGATTAGCCAATTTAACGGATAGCAGCAAGATTCTTGCCGCGAAAGTAGGCAGCGAAACAGTGTTTACTGCGTGTACGAAAGACGGTAAATCAGGGTATACAATGAAGCTGCCGCTTAAAACAAAAAGCATGACAGATTCCGATCAAAATTGTAGAATTAAAATCAATTTAACGGGTAATACTGCAAACGGCAGCAATCCGGCGAATTTTAACCAGTTTAATTTGAAATACGATAACACGAAGCCGGCAGTAGTATTCGGTGTACCTGAAGGAGAAGGCGGACTCGGTGTGTTTTCTGCTAACAGCGCATCCGGAGTTGACACTGCTAAAACCGGTATGGACACTACTAATTTGTATGTGTTTGTTGCAACTAAAGACGGCTGTGCAAAAGAAATAAAGGTTACTGGAACAGGGGATAAAACACTGAACTATGCTTCGCAATCCGGTGATATTTTTGATTCAAAATCAGAGTATATTCTGTTCAGAAAAAAGCCGGTTGTTTTTGATAATTCGGAAACGTATCAGCTGCAAGGTATTATTTACGATACCGGTTCCGGTGTTGCCTGTGTAACGCCTGCAGCGGATTCGAATGCTTCGTTTGGAACTCCTTGCGAAATTACCCAATTTACGAGCTTGCAGGGGCAGTTTTCTTCCTTTAAACAGGGCGTTACAACTAAAACGCTTGCAGACGGAAAACATAATCTTAAATTAAAGGTAAGAGACAAGGCAGGAAATGATGGTACGGAATATACAACGCAGGTTTTTTTACGCAACAAGCCGCTAAAGATTGCTAAGGTAACATTTAAAACCGACTTAAACGGTAATAATGCCTATGCGGATGATGCTGATAAAGGTCTGGTAGAGCTTGTCGCCGAAACAGGAGACTCTAAAAAGGTAACGGACGAGAAAAATTACTGCCAAACGCTGGATATTACAGATCAATTTACATTCAAAAATGCAGTAAAATCTCAGATTGCCTTTGAGTTGGAGGGCGGCGAAGGAACAACCCGCAACTTTGAGCTGTATAAAACTGATGGTTCGGGCAAACCGACAGGAGCTGCTATCAAGTCAGGCTCCTTTACCGGTAATGGCGAAATTGACCTGAACGCAGCGGATTTTGCTGCTGAAAAGATTCCGCAGGGAGAAAAGCAAACCTTTGCACTTGTGTTAAAAGATGATGCTTCTACCAGCGATACAGACGATTCAGACCATACGGGGCGTAAACTAACGCTTACGGTAAAACTGAACGTAAAGACACAAGATAGCAGTAAGCCGCAAGTAGAGATTATGCCGTTTTACTGGAATGGTGAAGCAGATAACAGCCTTTACAATAATAGCCGCGAAAACGGACATATCGAAATTACCAAAGTTTCCGGCGGTGCTGGTGCATCCGGCACCGGTACATCCAATACCGCTGTGTCTGATGTTTCGGGTAAAGTGGTACTGCGCGGTACTGCCTACCACCCGACAAAACTCACAAAGCTGCAATTAGATGGCGTGGACACTACCCCAACTGCGGACTATACAAGCGGAACATGGAATACATCAACCGGACTAACCGTAACCGACACCGCATTTGATGTACACGGGCACTGGGTACGCTGGGAATATACATGGACAACCAGCACTCCTACAATGAGTAAAGCCATTACTTTAAAAGCTTTCCATGATACTGTAGAAAGTCTTACGTCTGCCGGTTCAGTTGTAAAAGGAACCGCTACAGCACGAACCGAGCAATCAGCTACCCTTGCTTCAGGCGATACTGCTGTTGTAGGGCAATTCTTACGGCTGTATAGCGGGGATCAATCCTATCTTGTAACTATCAGCTCCGTTAAGGACTCGGTTGTAGAATGGAAAAACAAGCTGGTTCCTACCGCGATTAAGGAGTATCAGCTGTATTCTATTAAGTACACCACTAAAACGAGCGGCGATATAGTGCCGGAATACAGTCATGGTTCTCTTACGGTAAATGTTGTGCCTTATGTGAGCAAAATAGAGACGTTTATTTCCGACACCGCTGGCGAAGAGTTTGCTCGCTCCGCATTAGGCGCATATCCTGTCCATACAGGGGAAACAATAAAGCTGCGTGGTTTTAATCTTACTGAAAAACCGGATGTTACGATGCATTCTAAGAAGCTAAAAGTAGGCAATAAAGAAACCGATGGCAATGGCAGCTACTATCCTGTAACGGTTACGTATGATTCCACATCTTCTTCTACAGAAGAGGTAAAATCAGGAGATTTGACAGTAACAGTTCACAGTGTTCAGGCAATTAACAATAGTAACACGGTGCCCACCTTTGATGATAAAGGCAATCCGCTCACGGCGGCATATAATGTACAAGCCAATGACGCTCATAAGCGGCTAACGGATAACCTGTCTCTTTCCGTATGGAAGATTGAGGGTATGGGCATTCAAAAAGATATTACAAGCCCTATGCTGAAAGTTGACAGTGACAGCAACTGGTATATGAGCTATGGTAAGGGTGTGCCTGCAATGGTAGTAAACAGAAACGGAACGGAAACCATTGTCGATTATAGTTATAATAAATTCCATAACACGGCAGTTGCATTTGATAAAAGCCAAAATGTCTATGCAGTGGCAACAAATACTGACCGTGTTGTCGATTTCTCATCAAAGTTTTCGTTTTATTCGCGCTGTGCTACTAAGCTCTCTTATGAGAGTGACCCTACACATACTTCTAACGACCATTGGCAGTCTAAACATTATGGAGAGTGCTGGACAGGAAAATCTCGGCTTGAAACAGTATTTAATCAAGGAATTTACAATATTAACCGGGTAAAACGGCCGAAAATAACTGCTGCGGGAACCACTACAGAAGCAAAAATGTATATCGCATATTTTGATTCTAATGACCCTAAGAATGCAGTGAAATTCCGTTATGGCACCGTAAATACTTCAAATAGCTTTACAAACGGTCTTGTTGATAGAGCATATAGCGAAGGGGATCGTAAGGATACGGAGAGTAAGCCGGAATGCCGTCCCCATGTTATTGCCGATAAAACTACAAAGTATAAGGGCGGCGAGTATGCAGCAGTCGGGGTAACTTCTACCGGAATTGCCGTTGCCGCATGGTACGATGCATCTGCAAAGCAGCTTGTGTATTCATGGAATGACACTCCCCAAACACTAGAGACTGCGTGTGATACTAATAAGTGGCAGCAGAATGCGAAACTAATTGACAAGGGCTATAGCGGCTGGTATGTTGACCTTGCGGTTGACGAAGACAACGGCATCCACATTGCCTATTTTAATAGCGCAAAGGGAGATTTAAAATATGCCTATCTTTCATCATATACAGCCGACCCGAAAGTTGTTACTGTAGACGGGTATCTTTCGGTGGGTACTAACATTATGATTACGACGCGAAAAGAGAACGGTAAGAACGTTCCCTATATTTCGTATTATCATGCTTCTTTTAACCAAACCCCGAATGCAGTACGGGTTGCGTGGCGTTCGGATATGGAAAACGAATTAGCAGACGGTGCAAAAGAGGATGTATTTACTCAAAAATGGGAAACAAT
Source organism: Treponema sp. (assembly GCA_052173475.1). GTDB lineage: Bacteria > Spirochaetota > Spirochaetia > Treponematales > Treponemataceae > Treponema. The sequence goes on along the minus strand of JBQMYN010000040.1, from coordinate 3,889 downwards.
GACTATTCCTGTTACAAATATCCCTAAACAGGAAACTATTTGTAACGGGGTTCCTAAAGCAGGTACATGGCAAGATACAATGATTGTCGGCTTTATGACTGATGATGGATACAAAAAAGCCGTATTGCAAAAGTAGGTATGCCGATGTAACCGGCTGACAGACTCAGCAGACCTGTTCAAAAACTTCTGTTTCTGAACAGGGGCTGTATCATGCAAAATTAAAAACAGAGCAGGGCATGGGGCTATCCAAAAACTGAAAGCCTATCAGCTGTGCTGATGGGACAGCCCCATGCTTTCATAGCTGAAACCCGTATGCTTCATAGTGAATAGCTGGTTTTCCCGCATAGCCATATTCGCTCAGCCGGTAAAGCTGATAGCGAGAAATTTGTCTTTTTGCTGCAACTCTTGCTGCAACAGGCGGGGATGGCTTAGGAACTCATCTAAAATAAAAATTCTGCAACCTAAAAAAAAATAAGAATGCCTAAAAAATTATTAGATATATGCTTGACAGAAGAATTTTTCGCTCGTATAATTAAAGTAAGATTGCGGGACCGCATACAACTGAATGTGCCGGTACATCTTTATTATTAGAGGGAATTTCTAAAAACTTTAGTTTTTAGAAGTTTTCTTTGGATGCAACTTGCGATGTTTTAATTTAAGTCATTATGTTATAAAGACTTAAATTAAAACTCGACAGGTACCTCTAAAAACGGAAGTTTTTAGGTGTTCCCGAGTGTAAAATAAAAGCTGAACAAATAACACGGCTTTTATTTTACCCAAGTTTGCTCAAGTGCAAACTTGTATATCATCTGCACGTTCTCACTTCGTTGCGAACGTGTCTAAAAAGTTAATCGAAAGTTAGTACTTTCTTCTTGACTTTTTATGGGAGGAATCATGAGCTTGGATTTCGATAAAATTAAAGCCGCTGCGGAAAGTTACAAAGCAGATATGACTGCTTTTTTACGGGAGGTTATCCGTATCCCGAGTGAGAGCGCACAAGAAGGCGATAAGGCAAAGCGTATTCAAAAGCAGATGGAATCACTTGGGTTTACTAAAACATGGATTGACCCGCTGGGAAATGTGATGGGCTGGATGGGAACCGGCGAACATGTTATTTGTTTTGACGGACATATTGACACAGTTGGTATTGGAAATCGTGCAAACTGGAAGTTTGACCCCTATGAAGGTTGTGAAGATGATGTAATCATCGGCGGGCGGGGTGTTTCAGATCAAACAGGCGGTGTTGTTTCTGCAATGTATGCCTGTAAAATTATGAAAGATTTAGGGCTTTTAAACGATAAATATACAGCAATGGTTGTCGGGTCGGTGCAGGAAGAAGATTGTGATGGTATGTGCTGGGAGTACATCTTAAAAAAAGACGTACATGTTCCCGGTTATGAAAAACTCTGCCGCCCCGAATTTGTTGTTTCTACAGAACCGACGGACGGCGGTATTTACCGCGGACAGCGCGGTCGTATGGAAATCCGTATTGATGTAAAAGGTATTTCGTGCCATGGTTCGGCACCTGAACGCGGCGATAATGCTATCTATAAAATGGCAGATATTTTGCAAGAAGTCCGTATGCTGAATGAAAACGATGCGGCAGACAGCACTGAAATTAAAGGACTTGTCAAAATGCTTGACAAAAAATACAACAAAGAATGGGAAGAAGCAAACTTCCTCGGACGCGGTACGGTTACTGCTTCCGAAATATTCTACACAAGTCCTAGCCGCTGCGCTGTCGCCGATTCGTGTGCAGTGTCGCTTGACCGTCGTATGACAGCCGGTGAAACATGGGAATCTTGTTTGGAAGAAATTCGCCAACTGCCTGCGTGCCGAAAGTACAAAGACGATGTAAAGGTTTCAATGTACAACTATGACCGTCCCTCATGGACAGGTGAAAGTTACCCAATTGAATGTTTCTTCCCTACATGGGTTATTCCGAAAGACCATGCTGTTACAAAAGCAATGGAAACAGCATATCACGGATTATATGGTGAAAAGCGAATTGGTCCGCAAGAGCAGCTGGCAATGCGTGAAAGCCGCCCGCTTACCGATAAATGGACATTCTCTACAAATGGTGTGTCAATTATGGGGCGCAACGGCATTCCTTGTATCGGATTTGGACCGGGTGCAGAGGCGCAAGCGCATGCCCCGAATGAAATTACATGGAAGCAAGATTTGGTAACTTGTGCCGCTGTGTATGCAGCATTACCGGTTATCTATACCGAAAACAAATAAACGGCAGTTAATGGACTGGAGGATGTTTATCAAGCAATCGTCTGATCGTCCTCAGTCCTAACTTACAACATAGGAGTAAACTATGGCATTAATTATGGATCCGTACATTACAAAACTCAATTCATTGAGCTTTAAGAAAATGTACAACAACGATTTTTTTCTTACATGGGAAAAAACATTTGATGAAATTCTTGCAACATGGACTGTTGCAGATGCGCTGCGTACGTTACGTGAAGCAAATATTTCTACTAAAATTTTTGAAAGCGGCTTAGGTATTTCATTATTCCGTGATAACTCTACCCGCACCCGTTTTAGCTTTGCCTCTGCTTGTAATTTACTGGGGTTAGAAGTACAAGATTTAGACGAAGGAAAATCACAAATTGCACACGGTGAAACAGTCCGCGAAACTGCTAATATGGTGTCATTTATGGCTGACGTTATCGGTATTCGGGATGATATGTATATAGGAAAAGGAAATACCTATATGCACACCTTTATGGATGCAGTGAGCGAAGGAAATAAAGACGGAGTGCTTGAACAGCGTCCCACATTAGTAAACTTACAATGCGATATTGACCACCCGACACAAATTATGGCAGATACACTACATATTATTCATGAGCTCGGCGGTCTTGAAAACTTAAAAGGTAAAAAAATCGCAATGACGTGGGCATATTCTCCATCGTATGGAAAGCCTTTGTCTGTTCCGCAGGGCGCAATTGGTATGTTCTCACGACTTGGTATGGACGTAGTATTAGCGCATCCTGAAGGCTATGAAATTATGCCGGAAGTAGAAGCAATTGCAAAAAAACAAGCACAAGCATCCGGCGGCTCTTTTACTAAGACAAACAGCATGAAAGAAGCATTCAAAGATGCAGATATTGTGTATCCTAAGAGCTGGGCTCCTTTTACTGCTATGGAAAAACGTACTAATCTTTACGGCGCAGGTGATTTTGACGGTATTAAAGTCCTTGAAAAAGAATTGCTTGCTCACAATGCAAACCATAAAGATTGGGAATGTACAGAAGATATGATGAAACTCACCAAAAATGGTAAGGCATTGTATCTGCACTGTTTACCGGCTGATATTACCGATGTAAGCTGCAAAGAAGGTGAGGTTGCCAAATCTGTATTTGACCGATACCGCATACCGCTGTACAAACAGGCAAGTTTCAAACCGTACATTATTGCGGCAATGATTTTCCTCGCAAAGGTGCGCTATCCGCAGGTTACATTAGAAGACCTTGAAACGCGTGTAATACCTCGCCACACTGGAATATAATAGATAAGGGCTGTCAAAAACTGAAAGCCCATAGCGTGTGTTCTGTAAGGAAATGGTTAGATGTGATGTTTAAAAATACGGCGGCAAGCCGGATAATTAAAAAGTGTAAGTAATAATCTATTGCTATACCTCCTAAAGGGAGACTGTTTTGCACAACAGTCTCCCTTTTTCGTGTGTAAGGTATAAGCCGCAGAGTTTATTGTTGATATATCTTTAGACAATAGGGCATCTTTTAAAAACTATAGGGCACCTCTAAAAATCTAACCGAGTTTTTAGAAGATGCCCTATTTTTTTGTTTTTTTTTACATTTTTTTGCGTTTTACCTCTTGACACGATGGGGGGGGGGGGGGGGGGGGATCCCCACAC
>JBQMYN010000039.1:0-20753 GCA_052173475.1 Treponema sp. | reverse complement strand
GTCGTTAAAAATGTACACGGATGTACATTTTTAACTGTCTATTTTCAAAAGGCGGGAATGGTTGTTTTTCCGATAAAAAGAAAAATACCCAAACAGTAACAAGTTTGCAAAGCAAACTTGCAGCCCAAAATATACATGGAGGTATATTTTGGGCGAGGCACTGGTTCTATACAGTAGCGATGTTTTGGCGTAAGACAAAACTCGTCGGGGCTGTCTAAAAACTGAAAGCCTATCGGCTTTTTCTGTAAGGAAATGATTGATTATATCCGCTTTAGCGGATATATCCGCCAAAGCGGATTGCGAAACAGTTTTTGGTGGTGAGCTTTGCTCACCTGTTTCCTTAGATTTAGATGCGATGTTTAAAATTAAGTCTTTATTGTATAAAGACTTAAATTATGATTTGCCATCAGCTTTGCTGATAAGGCATCTTCTAAAAATCTATGCCTGAGTTTTTGCAGATGCCCTAGATTCTGTTTCTGCCGATTCAAGCCCGCTTTCTTCTACCTGAAAAATCAGTCTAAATATAGTAATATAAAAAGACAGGAGGCTTGTATGATCACAAATGTTCAGGAATGTATAAAACCGATTTCATATATAAAGGCAAATGCCGCTGATATGATGAATTTTGTGAATGACAGGAAAGAACCGCTTATCATTACGCAAAACGGGGAATCATGGGCTGTTTTAATTGATGGTGAGTCATATCAGGAAATGAAGAATGCATTTACTTTGTTGAAAATAGTTCAATTTTCTGAAAAGGATATAAAAGCCGGAAAAACTAAACCAGCTTCGGAAGTTTTTGCAAATTTGAGAAAGCAGTACAATCTTGGAAATTAAAGAAGTTATTGTTTCTCAGTTTGCAGAAGATGATTTGAATGAAATTATCGGGTATTATTTTCCTTTAGCTCCAAATTATGTAGAGAACATCATTTCTGAATTTGAAACAAATGTAATGGGCTTACAGCAGTGTCCGAAACGTGGAAGAATGGTTCCTGAATTGGAGCGGTAGGAAATTTCTCAATATAGAGAATTAATTCAAGGGTACTATAGAATTGTGTATACAATTTCGGAAGATACAGTAATAGTTCATACAATTATTGATGGTCGGAGGAATTTTGAAGACATAATAATTTCAAAATTGACTCATTATTATATAAACAAAATCTAACACCCTCTTCAACCTGATATTGTCGACGGTCTCCCCATACTCGCAAAAAGTAATCAACTTTTGGAATAGCAGTGTCGGTAAAGTTGACAGGCTATTTTTTTTCTATTACTATGATGTAAATAGAGACAGGTACTCTGTCAAGAGGCGAAATAGTATGAAATTAAAACTACTACTTGTAGGACTGTGCATAGTGTTTGCAGTGTTTTCTGCAGGCTGTCGCGATCGGACTCATCAGATTAATGGGGCTGTTACAATTTATACTTCAATGTACCCTGATGTTATCAATACTATAGAATCGGCAATACGCAAAGAATTTCCTGCTGTCGAAATTGCGTTTGTACAAGGAGAAACGGGGGCGTTGCAGGCAAAAATCGAAGAAGAACTGCATTCTGGCAAACTTGGATGTGATATTATGCTGCTAGCAGACCCTTCTTACGCTCTTGAATTAAAAGAACGAGGTATACTCCATGCCTATATTTCGCCTCATACACAAAATATCGCGTTGCCTTATGATCCTGACGGCTATTGGTATCCGGTACGGGTTTCAAATATGGTATTGGCATATAATGCTGAAAAAAAACAGCGTAATGAAGTAGCATTAAGTTTTAAGGAGTTTTCCGAGCTGGAAAGTTTATCGGGTAAAATTGCGATGCCTAATCCTCTCATGTCAGGCTCAGCGCGTATAGCGGTTTCAGCCTTGTATGATGCGTATGGCGAGCTGTTTTTCAAGAATCTGAAACATCAAAATATTGTTGTTGAATCATCAACATCATCTATTGCGAAACTTGAATCGGGCGAGTATGATGAAATTATGGTACTTGAAGAAGCTATTTTAAAAAAACGGTACAGCGAGCATACGCCAATAGAGCTGATTTATCCGAGTGATGGAAGTATTGCTATTACAAACTCTATTGTAACAGTAAAAAATGACTATGCCGCCCATTGCAATATAGCGGTATGCAATGCTATAACAGATTGGTTTTTATCGGATGCAGGACAAAAAACGATCGTTGAAGGATGGATGCACTCTGTCTTAAAGAATCCTGCATACTATCCGCATGGGGCGCGGGCATCTACTGAAATTTTCAAAAATAGTATCCCCATTGATTGGATAAAGAGCTTTCAAAACAAAGAGAATCTGCGCCGAATGTTTGAGACATACATTCTTATCGAAAATTCACCATAGTGCGGTATAGGATGGATTAAAAGCTGTCGGCTGATGCATTAAACCTGTCTCGAAACTAAAGTTTTCTAACGGTTATTTGTTGTATAGTTCTTTTATAGGGAGTAGATAGTATGGAAGCGAACACCGGAAAAAAAAGCGGTATTGTGTGTATTATTGGGAGACCTTCAGTAGGAAAATCAACCTTTTTAAATACGGTATGCGGAGAAAAAGTAGCAATTGTTTCTCCGTTTCCGCAAACAACAAGAAACGCAATACGCGGTATTTATACAGGGGACGAAGGTCAAATTGTTTTTATTGATACTCCCGGCTATCATAACAGTGAAAAAAAAATTAACCTTAAATTCAAAACGATCACGGAGAAACGGCTGCAAGAAGCTGATGTTATTCTGTATCTTGTTGATGCAAGCCGTTCTTTCGGAGAAGAGGAAACAGCATTATGCTCACTTGTAACTGCGCTGCAAGATCAAGTCTTTATCGGTATCAATAAAACCGATTCCCCTGATGCACGTATAGGACATACAACGCTTATGCTCAAGCATGACTTACCGGCAATTTCCTCAGATCGGATATATGAAATTTCTGCCGAAAAGAAAACAGGACTTTCCGCATTACTTTCCGGAATTTTTTCCTGTTTACCGGAGGGACCGCAATTGTATCCTGAAGAATACTATACCGACCAACCGGTTGATTTTCGTATTGCAGAAATTATACGGGAACAAGCAATTGCATTGGTATATGATGAAATTCCGCATGCACTGTATGTCCACATCGAAGATATGAAAATGAAGAAAAACGGAAAACAGCTTGCAGTACGGGCATTTATTTTCGTAGAACGGGAAAGTCAAAAAGCAATGGTCATAGGTAAAGGTGCATCAATGATAAAAAAAATCCGTGAAAACAGTCAAAAAGAATTGTTTAAAATTTTCCCCTACTATATTATACTTGATATACAAGTGAAAGTAGACAAAAACTGGCGGCAAAAGGATTATACTCTTAACCGGTTGTTTAACACGTAACGACTGCATAGAATACGGGCGGTTACAATGCCGATAGTAACCGCCGTACATACATATTTATTTAAGAAAGAGTATTTGCTTATTCCTTACTAATCTTAAACATAGCGGTTTCTTTTGCAAGAATATCAATACTGTTCTCATTTTTTTGAACAATATCTTGAACTTCACGGACAGCATTGTTGATTTGCAAAACCTCCGCAGCCATATTATTCATACTATTTGTAGCAATTCGGGTGGTATCATCAAGTTTTTGCATTTCTTTTGCAACATTTTTACTGCTATCCAACATTGCACGGGAACCGGATTGTACATTTGCAGTTACCTCATTGATTGTTTTGATACTTTGCAGTATTTCATAACTGCCGTTTTTTTGCTCGCTCATGGAATTCATAAGTCCATGGCTCATATCTTTTACTTGATTGGAAAGCTCAAAGATAAGCCCAAATTTCGATTCAGCTGTTTTTGCAGAATTGGATAAACTTTCAATTTGCCCGCTTAGTATTTTCAAAGTTTCAGTAATAGATTTTCCCTGAGCACTGGACTCTTCTGCGAGCTTGCGGATTTCATCAGCAACGACCGCAAACCCCTTGCCTGCCTCACCCGCATGGGCAGCCTCAATTGCTGCATTCATAGCAAGGAGGTTGGTTTGGCTTGCAATGTGCTGAATTACATTTGAAGCTTCAATCAAACCGCCGGATTCCTCGGTGATTTTTTGCGTTACCGTAACGGAATTGATAATAGCATCTTTACCGTCAAGCGTAGCGATAGCAAGCCGCTGAATTGTCCCATCCGTTTTTTCAAGCGTCTGCGTAACAGAACTAATATTTGCAGTCATTTCTTCAATAGCAGAGGAGGATTGCACAACACTTGCTGCTTGATCATCAATACTGTTGTTTAATTGTTCAATAGTCTGTATAATCTTCTCAATCGTGCCGGTTGTTGCAGTAACACTTGATTCTTGCGTCAAAGCATTACGGCTGACACTAGCGATATTGGTATTAATTTCAGATACTGAATTTGCAGTCTGATTCATACGGGTAGAAAGCGTATGACCGAGTGTACTCAATGTACCGGATTCTGCAACAATTTTATGTAACAAATGCTCAGTAATATCTTGAAATGCGTTTAATGCTTCCATTAAAAAACCTAATTCATCACGGCTGATAATCGGTATTTTTTCCCCTGTATAATCGCCTTGTGTCATTTTTTCAGTAAACTCAGAAATACTTTTCATTCTGGTCGAAAAACCATTGGACTGAAAATACATATCCATGAGTCCCAATACAATACCAATACAGGCTAGCGGTACTGTTTTTGCTGAGATAACTGATTTTACTGCTGCTGCTTCATTTAGTAGAATGAGCGGGGCAAGTGCGATCAGAATAGTCCCGGTGAAACTGAAAAACGCCGTTAGAACAAATCGGACTTTTATCGGCATCCCTTTAAAATCCTGATGCAGGGGAATAATATGCAGGTGTTTTTCAAAGTTTTGTAAAAAAAGTACATAGCAAAACAATGCGAATAAAAAACAGGTACCTACTGACAACATGAGTAAAGCGATGAAAGTATCTGTGTGCCGATATTCCGCTGCATTAACCGCAGTCAGTATATAGGGAAGAATAAATGACCAGCTTACCGGAATAATGATCAGGAGTGTTTGATATTTCTTAATAGATTTTAATGCAGTAATATAGGATGTCTCATCTTGGTCATAATTCATCAGTATACCTATAAAATATTTATAGAGGAAATAATCAAGCAAACCGGTTGCTATGATCATACCTGCAAAGGAAAGCGTAAAAAAAAGTTTTGTTACAGCGGCAAACGGTATAATATCAAACACCATGATGATAATTGGAAGAATACATTGCCATGAGAGAAAAATAAGCAGCGAAAAAATTAAAATACGAAGCGGAGGATCGCCAAGTTTTTTTAATCCGCTGTTACCTACTCCGGAAGATCGACTTTCCATAATTCATAACTCCTCAGTACGCCGCTCATTATTCGGCAGTATATAATAGACCTATTCCGGAATTGAAGTTTCCGTACAGGTGTAATGACAGCCCTATTTACCTTAGATAGATTATAAAAAACAGTATTATAATATAGTATAATAAAAAATACAATACAATAAAATAATTGAAAATCTTTTGTTTCGTTAGATTTAGCTGTGATAGTATCATCTTTGCTGATGTCGGCGGCATAGCATCCCTATACCATCCCCGAGCCTTTCTCTATAAAATGCAAAAATATACATATTTCTTTAAAAAAATGCATAAATATACTTGATATAATGAGTATATTGTGTATAATTGAGCTATTCATATTTTATTATGTAATGAAGGAGAAGAGTATGAAGAAATTGTCACTACTGTTTGCAGTTGCGGCGTGTGCTGTATGCCTGTCAAGCTGCGGAGGCAAGAATGATGCAGCAAAGGGGCAAAACGGTGCCGAATTTATTATCGGTAATGGTGCAGAGCCTCAGAGTTTAGACCCTGCAAAAATTACCGGTGTTCCTGAACACCGTATTGCTATGGCTTTATTTGAAGGTTTGGTTGGGATCGATCCGAAAACAGCAACTGCTATTCCCGGTATTGCTGAAAGCTGGGAAGTTAGTGCTGATAAAACAGTGTACACATTCCATTTGCGGAAAACAGTTTGGAGTGATGGTACCCCTATTACAGCGCAAACAGTGGTAGATTCATGGCTCCGAACACTCAACCCTGCTACTGCTTCGGAATACGCCTATATGGTCGGTATGGTGGTAAAAGGTGCTGATGACTATAACACCGGCAAGGCTGATGCTTCTGCCGTTGCGATCCGTGCTATTGATGATATGACTTTTGAAATGACATTAACCGGTCCGATTCCCTATGCTATTGATATGCTGTCGCACTATTCTTTTGCAGTTATGCCGGTACATGCAATTAAAAAGCACGGCGCGGATTGGATTAAGCCGGATAACTTTGTGGGTAACGGTCCTTTCGTGCTTGAAAGCTGGGTACCGCAGGAAAAAATTAGCCTGGTACCCAATCCCCGCTATTGGAACAAAGAAAATGTACATCTTTCACGGCTGGTATTCCTGCCGATAGAAGATCAGAATACTGCATACGAAAAATACCGTGCCGGTGAAATTGATTGGAGTTCTGCTATTCCGCTGCCGCGTTTGGACGAAGTAAAATTGCTGCCTGATTACAAGGTATCACCGCAGATTGGAACATACTATTATATTTTTAATGTGAACAAAGGACCATTGCAGGATGTCCGTGTTAGAAAGGCACTAACGCTTGCGCTTGACCGCAAAGAACTGGTTGAAAAAGTAACTCGCGGCGGTCAAATTGCTGCAAAGTCTATTTGTCCGCCTCTTCCGGGCTATACTCCTGCAAACGGCGAGGGATATGATCCTGAAATGGCAAAAAAATTATTAGCTGAAGCGGGCTACCCCGATGGAAAAGATTTTCCGGTACTGACAGTTATCTATAATACGCATGATGCGCATAAAATTATTGCAGAATATGTGCAAGAGGCATGGAAAACAACGCTGGGTATCAACATCAATATTCAAAACTATGAATGGAAGACCTTTTTGGATGTCCGCCATCAGCATGATTTTGAAATTGCACGTTCGGGTTGGGTAGGCGATTATCAAGACCCCAATACTTTCCACGAAATCTTTATTAGCGGCGGCGGCAATAATGATGGAGACTATCGCAATGCTGATTATGATGCACTGGTGCGGAAAGCGGCAACAATGCCCGGCGGTGCTGAGCGTATGCAGGTATTACAAGATGCAGAGCGTATCTTAATGCAGCAAGATCAAGCAGTGCTTCCCATTTACTTTTACGTCAGTCAGCATTTGATTGATACGGAAAAATGGGTAGGCTGGTATCCGAACGGATTGGATCAGCATCCCTATGTTGGATTGAAAAAAATACAGTAAAGGAACCTCTAAACACTTTCGTTTTGAAACAGGTTGCCTTGAAAATGATATGGGGTTGTCAATGTCGATGGCATATTGAACCGGCTTTTTGCCGCCGGCATTGACAGTGCCTGTCTATTTGGTAAAGGAGGAATCATGGTACGGTTTATTATCCGCCGAATGCTTAGTCTTATTCCAACGCTTTTCCTAATTATAACATTTAGTTTCTTTATTATGAAAGCAGCTCCCGGCGGACCCTTTTCTGCTGAACGCAGTGTTCCCCCTGAAGTGCTGGCAAACATTAATAAGGCTTATCACTTTGATGAACCGGTATACAAACAGTATCTCCGGTATTTGGGAAATATTCTCCAAGGGGATCTCGGTCCCTCATTCCGCTATAAAGATTTTACAGTGAATAAGTTAATCGGTAATACGCTGCCTCATTCTTTAACATTAGGGCTGGCGGCGTTGTGTTTTGCATTAGTATGCGGTCTGATTGTCGGACTTATTTCTGCTGTAAAGCAAAATTCCATCGGGGATTATGTAGCTATGTCCATCGCTGTTATCGGTATTTCAGTACCGCTGTTTGTTGTTGGACCGCTGCTCATGTTTATTTTTGCCGTAAAATTGAAGTGGCTGCCTACTTCAGGCTGGATTAATGGCAGGCAAGGTTTGAAAACTATTATTATGCCGGCATTAACCCTTTCGCTGCCGTATTTTGCCTATATTGCCCGTCTTTCACGCGCAAGCGTCTTGGAGGTTTTACGTTCCGACTATATCCGTACTGCGTATGCGAAAGGTCTATCCTATCCTGTTGTGCTGTTTAAGCATGCACTGAAAGGTGCTCTACTGCCGGTTATCAGCTATCTCGGACCTGCGTTTGCAGGGATTATTACCGGTTCTGTTGTGATTGAAAAAATATTTTTGGTTCCCGGACTCGGTACATTTTTCGTACAGTCGGCATTGAACCGAGATTATACACTTATTATGGGTACCGTTATTGTATATTCCATTATTTTAATACTGATGAATTTTTTGGTAGACATTTTATATGCGGCAATTGATCCCCGCATTTCCTATAAATGAGGCTTCTTATGAGTAAGAAACATACAATAGCTGCACCGCAGCAGGGCGAAAAGCCGGTCAACGAATTTAATCAGATTGTAAAGCCTGTTTCTTTGTGGGAAGATGCATGGCGGCGGCTTAAAAAAAACAAAATGGCATTAACCGGCTTGTGTATTGTAGGCTTTTATTTTGCTATATCTCTTTTTGCGCCGCTGCTTCCTATTCATTCATATTCCGAACAGCGTATTATCCATCAAAACTTGCCGCCGTCATTTTCCAATGCCGGTGAGGTGCTGCTGCGCGAGCGTAAAATGGATATGTACCGTGTCGCAAAGGCACAGGGGCGGAAAGAATTATCTGACCAGCAAAAACAGGAACTGCTGGTGTTTCAGCGCGAGCTAAAAACGGATCCAGTGCATGACCGGTACTATATTTTAGGAACAGACGGACTGGGGCGGGATATTCTTGCCCGTGTTATTTACGGCGGGCAAATATCTATCCTGATTGGACTTATCGGTACAATCACTTCGCTCTGTATCGGAGTGGTGATCGGGGCGGTCAGCGGCTATTTCGGCGGCTGGGTAGATAACTTGCTGATGCGTTTTGTTGATATTATGTACGGGCTTCCGTATATGCTCATTGTTATCATTATGATGGCAATTCTAGGGCAAAATATGGTGATTCTTTTTGTTGCGATTGCCCTTGTATCATGGCTGACGATTGGCCGCGTAGTGCGCGGGCAAGTGATTAGTTTGAAAAATGCGGAATTTATCGAAGCTGCGCGCTCAATGGGGGCTTCTACACCGCGTATTATTTTTAAACATCTCTTACCGAATACACTTGGTATCATCATTATTTATTCAACCTTGTCCATTCCGGGTTTTATTATGAATGAAAGTTTCCTTTCGTTCCTCGGACTCGGTATATCCGCACCGCGTGCCTCATGGGGTTCGCTTGTTTCGGAAGGGGTGAATGTTATGACGCTCTATCCGTGGCAGCTCATTGTTCCGGCTTCGGCGATGACGCTGTTCCTTTTTGCCATGAACTTTTTAGGCGATGGGCTGCGGGATGCCTTTGATCCTCAAAGTAAGAACAGGGTATAAACAATGAATAAGAAAACAGATGAAAAAATATTACAGGTCAAAGATTTACAGGCGTGGTTTTGGACTGATTCGGGTGTGGTAAAAGCAGTTGACGGCGTTACCTTTGATCTCCATAAAGGGGAAATGCTTGCTATTGTAGGCGAATCCGGATCGGGCAAAAGCGTTACTAATCTTGCAATTATGAACTTGATACCGAATCCGCCCGGGAAAATTGTCGGCGGTGAGGTGTGGTTTAACGGTAAAGACATTCTTAAAATGGATAAAAAGGAAATCCGTGCGCTGCGCGGGAATAAAATTTCCATGATTTTCCAAGACCCAATGACGAGTTTGAACCCTTTTTTAAAAATTTCCACACAGATGATAGAAACTATCCGGCTGCATCAGGGGCTTTCAAAAAAAGATGCACGGGATCGGGCGATTGAAATGCTCAAACTCGTTGGTATTCCCGCTGCAGAAAAGCGGGTTGACTGCTATCCGCACCAGTTTTCGGGCGGTATGCGCCAACGTGTAATGATTGCGATGGGATTAAGCTGCGATCCGGAAATTCTTATTGCTGACGAACCAACGAGCGCGCTTGACGTTACTATTCAAGCTCAAATTTTGGATTTAATCGGTGATTTGAGCGCACGGCTTGGCACTGCGGTTATTATGATTACGCACTCGCTGGGGCTGGTTGCTGGTATGTGCGACAGTGTTTGTGTTATGTACGCAGGGCGTGTAGTAGAGCAAGGGAGCGTAGATGCGCTGTTTTCTAATCCGGCGCACCCCTATACGCGGGGGCTGATTAAGTCTGTCCCCCGTCTGGATAAGAAAAATGCTGACAGACTGTTTTCAATTAGCGGGCAGCCGCCGAATGTGATTGATCTGCCGCCCTGCTGCCCGTTCTATCCGCGCTGCAGCGAGGCAAAACCGCAGTGTAAGCAGGAGTATCCGCCGCCGCATTTTTTTGAAGCAGGACATCGTACCAGCTGTTGGCTGTATCATGCGTAAAACGGCGTGCATATTGTACAAGACTTGTTCGGAAACAGAGTTATCGAACAGGTCTAATACGGGCAGTACGTTTAGCTCAGGAGGCAGTATGTATCACACGGTTTATACACCGGCAGATATGCCGATGGCATTTACGGTACGCAATGATTATGCTTTTAAGCAGGTGTTCGGCACAGAATCAAATAAAGATATTTTGATTGCCTTTGTTTCACTGGTTATCGGTATGCCTGAAGCTGATTTTTCAGAAGTGAAACTTGAAAATACGGAGCTTGCTGCATACTTTTACGATGAAAAAACAGGCAGATTAGATATCAAGCTGCGTCTAAAAAATGGAGAGAAAATCAATGTTGAAATGCAAAACATTTGGTTTGATGATTTCAGTAAGCGGAGTATTTTTTATTGGACACAGCTTTTAACAGAGGATTTTACTAAAGGAAGTAATTACGGAGAATTGAATAAATGTATCATGATTAACCTTGTAAATCAGCCGTTCCCCTGTAGTAATAAACTGCATTCTGTGTATAAAATATTGGAAACGGACGAGCATACTGAGTTGGATAACATACTGGAAATACATTTTTTAGATTTAACCAAGATTAACCGTGAAAAACAAAGTGTGCTTGAAAAATGGCTACTGTTCATTCAAACCGATGATGAGGAGGTGCGGAAGATGCTGGCACAGGACAATCCTTTACTGAAAAAAGCTAATGAAACAATGGAGCGGTTTTACACTGTCGCTGAGCAACGGGCATTATATCAGGCTGCGATGAAGTATGAATGCGATCGGGTGTCAATGCTCAATGCGGCGTTAAAAAAAGGACGGGCCGAAGGTGTCGCTTTCGGAAAACGGCAAGCGCATTTAGACACTGCACGTGCTTTAAAGCAGCTTAATGTTTCTAGTGAGAAAATTATGAAGGCTACAGGACTCACCCAAAAAGATATAGATGATCTATAGATAATTTGCGATGTTGTATCAAAGTTGCTGATTCCGCAACTCGGATATGCCCTAGAATACTATGAGGAATACTATGAATGCTATACAGAAAGAACAATCAGATGAATTATTAAAGGTAACGGATTTAAAACTGCACTTTCCCTTTGTTGAAGGCGGTTTATTTTCACGGAAAAAAGGAAAAATCCGTGCGGTTGACGGTATTAGTTTTTCAGTAAAAAAAGGGGAAACGCTCGGTCTGGTTGGCGAATCCGGCTGCGGAAAATCAACTGCTGCCCGTGCAATTGCTCAGCTCTATAAACCAACCTCCGGTTCTGTACTGTTTAAAGGTACTGAACTTGCCGGCTGCTCAAAACAAACGCTTATGCGTGCGCGGAAAGATATGCAGATGGTGTTTCAAGACCCTTATGCATCACTAAATCCCCGTATGACCGCCGGCAGCATCATTGCAGAGCCTATGCGGATACTGACAAAACGGGGAATATTGTCATATACCGAAGAAGAAATTACCGAGCGTGTCGGTATATTGATGGAAAAAGTAGGCTTATCCCGTTTTTTCCGTAACCGGTATCCTCATGAGTTTTCAGGCGGGCAGCGGCAGCGTATTGGCATTGCACGCGCACTTGCCTTAAAACCTGAGCTTATTCTTGCAGATGAGCCTGTTAGTGCTTTGGATGTTTCTATTCAAGCTCAAATACTGAATCTTTTTAAAGATTTACAGGAAGAATTCGGACTTACCTATGTCTTTATTGCACATGACCTTGCCGTTATCGAATATATTTCTACACGGGTTGCCGTTATGTATCTTGGTGTTATTGTAGAAATTGCCGATTCTGAAAGTTTGTACGCAAAGCCGCTGCATCCGTACACGGAAGCACTGCTTTCTGCAGCTCCTATTCCTGATCCGGAAATTGAACGCAAGCGGCAGCGGATTATTTTGACAGGCGATGTTCCCTCGCCAGCTGAAAAACGTACAGGTTGTTACTTTTATGGCCGCTGCCCCAAGCGGAAGCCTCAGTGCGCTGAGTGTATTCCGCAGCTAAAAGATACCGGTAATGGACATCAAGTTGCATGCTTTTTGTACGAGTAACCGAGGCTGCCAATGCTGCTGGTCTTGCTATCCCCTGTTTTCGGTAGATTGAATTTGCGATAGTATCAGTTTTGCTGATGGGGTATCTCTAAAAATTTATACCTGCGTTTTTTGCAGATGGCTAAACATGAATAATGGTATCTGCAATTTCCCGTGCAAAATAGGCATCGTGGGTAACACAAACGGCTGTCCGTTTTTGGCGGCGGATAATTTCAAAAAAAGCTGAAGAGACAGATTCCCGCGTATGTGTGTCAAGCGAATCGAATGCTTCATCTAAGAGAACAATGCTCGATGGATAGGCAATAGCCCGTGCAAGACTAACCCGCCGCTGCATTCCTCCTGAAAGCTGATGGGGTAAGAAATGTTCAAAACCTGCCAGTCCAAATGCTGCAAGATACTGGTGTGCAAGCCGGACAGCCTTTTGACTATGAAACGGCAGCGGCAGCACATACCGGATATTTTCTTCAGCTGTTAGATGAGGAATAAGCCGTATATCCTGATATGCAAATGATTTTTTTACACAGGGCGGTGCTGTGGTTATTGTTCCTTTCTGCGGTGTAAGTAGTCCGGCAATTAAGAACAGTAAGGTTGTTTTTCCTCTTCCGGATTTTCCTAATACACAGGTAACAGCACCGCCGGGTATAGATTGTGAAAATGCAGTAAAGACCGGCAGTGTCTCAAACGTGAATGTAACATCTTCGATGATGATACTACCTGCGGACGATATTTCAGACATAGGGATAAGCAGCTCGGCAGTAACAGTACAGCTGCCTCCAGTGGGGGTGCTGCCGGCACTGTGCTCCGGCATGGTAGGATCATATTGATATTTTTGCTGCTGCTGTGCTTTTACCGTGTTCTGCTTGCTAAAAACTCTATGCAGCAAAATATTGAGGTATTCAATACCAGCGGCAAGCCCAATGACAATACATGACCATGCAAAAATTGCCGCTGTATCAATCTGAGAGCGAGCAATCTGAAATTCAGTACCGATGCCGAAGCGCGGCTGACTTAATACCTCCGCTGTAACCATAACTTTTACTAATAAGCCAAGGGCAGTTGAGTATGCCGTTAGCACTGAAGAACGAATAGAGGGAAGATATAGAAGTACTAATGTACGGAAAAAGGGCACCTTAAAGCCACATGACATACTTTTTAAGCGGCTATCAATATTTTTTACACCATTTACTACACCGCGGTACAAGATAGGCAATGCAATAAGTGTTGAAACAAAAATGGGTGTTACTTCAGAGCGGAACCAGATAAGTGAAAGAAGCAGCACTCCCATTGTAGGTACTGCCCGTACGGTTGTTTCAAATGGAGAAAAAAACGCTTCGCATTTTTTTGAAAGTCCTGCGATAATACCGAAAAAAAATGCCAAAATAGTATCAAAAACAACTGTAGTGCTGATACGTGCTAGCGTACTTCCGATTGTATGTAGAAAATGCGCATCGAAAATAATACTGTATATACTTTCACCAATTAACTCAACACGGGGAAGAATAAGCGGCTGCGCAATAATCAGCGCAAGCAGTTGCCATAGTCCTACAGCAACTGCAAAGCCGAGTATTTTATAGAGGTTTTTACTGCGCAGGAGTATAATAGAAGGCATCATTAGGCAGAGAACCGCCGCTAAATTTTTTATTTGCTTGTAGTAATACTGCATAATACTGCTCTAATGCAGCACGGGATTGTGCTGCATCGGTAAAATGTAAGTTCATTCGTACAATGCCTTTTGCTAAAATCGGTGCTGGAACACCCTCTTGCAAAGAAGCGGCGGCTTTCGCTGCTTCAGAAGAATTATCCTTTGCCCATGTAATCGAATCTGCGAGTGCATTTAAAAATGCCTGCACATACTGCGGATTTGTTTCTGCAAATGAACCTTTCACAATAACTGCCGCTTGGGGATATGCAGCATCACCGCCGAATTTTTCTTTCCATGCAGCCTGAATATCTAAAAATACTCCCGCGTCGGTTTTTTTCGTTAATACAACGCTCACTAAGGGTTCCGGTAAAATAGCAATAGTTTCTTTACCGCTCATAAATACGCCTGCTGCTTCTTGACCTGATTGTACATAGGTAAAGGTAACATCAGTATCAGGATTAAGCCCCGAAGCGGATAGCAAATGGCGAACCGTTATATCAGGAGTAAGCCCGCGTCCAAAGGTCAAAATCGTTTTTCCTTTTAAATCTTCTATAGTCTTTATTGGTTCTGTACTTACTCCGTACAAAATACCCCAGACAACAGTACCTGCATACCGTATATCAGCACCTTTCGCGTAAAGATTAGCAGCAAGATTAGACGGCACAATTGCAATATCCGCTTCTCCGGCAATTATGCGGGCTTGCAAGGTATCGGGCGTAACAATTTCATAGTCCGTTTGGGTATTTTTCAGTGCGGGAAGTTTTTCTGTTATCATTTTTGCAGCACACACAAGCGGAGCACCTCCCGGCAACACTACCTTTGCAGTACCATCTACCAATTTTTCAGAGGCATGGGTATTTCCCTCCGCTTCTATTGCTGCTTGTTCTTTTTTTCCGCCTGCAGCCAATGCAGCAGTGCAAAGTAAAGCTGCAAGGGCTACAATCCATTTTTTCTTCATATACACTCCTTTTATCCGTATTTATCACATATTAAATCTAAGGGGAATCGGGGATGTCATTGCCGGTGGCAAAAAGTTTGTTACTTATACCATCCCCAACAAGTTCAAAATTAAGTCTTTATATAAGAAAGACTTAAATTAAAATGCCGCATCTAAATCTAAGGAAACAGGTGAGCAAAGCTCACCACTAAAAACTGTTTCGCAATCCGCTTTAGTGGATATAATCAATCATTTCCTTACAGAAAAAGCTGATAGGCTTTCAGTTTTTGGACAATCCCGTTGAATGTCTATTCCGTGCAAAAGCTCTGAATAGGGCAGGGGTTCTATTGCACTTTGCTCAATGCCGCTGTAATCAAGCAAGCGGCATAAAAGCGCCCGTGCATGATTTTGCAGTGATTCTTCAGGCATACTAACGCTGCCTTCGTCATAAAGCACTTCGAGTTCTAAAAACCAACCTATCGGCTTAACTAATGATAGCTCTATTGTTACGGAGCGGATATCTTGTAACAGTTCTTGACTGAACAGCCCCGCATGAGGGCGGAAAACGGTGGTGGTTTTTTCTTTCACAGCTGTTTTTTCAAAGCCAGTATTTTTAAGTATTTCAATAAATACCGGCAGCGCAGCAGCAGGAAGTTCAAACTCAAGTTCTTTATTTATTTCAACCTTATCATCAATTTTTTTGATTTTTTGTGTAACCGAAATTGGACATTCTTGTTTATCGGGGTTTTCCTCCTCCCGAATCCGTATGGTCTTTCCGTTAATTTGCCAATAAGAATCCGATTTCTTACACCGGTACACACAATCAGCATACTGAAGAATCCGGTCAAACGTATATTCAGGTTTTTCGACCCATGCTTTTAATTCAATTTCACGCATTATAATGCCTTATTCCGCTGCAGTCGCTTCTTTTACCATCTGAGCGAGTACTATCCCTTTCTGTTTAAGTGCTATACTATCTTCTTCGCATAGTTTCCCCTGCCATTCATATTGCTCAATAGTATTCCACTTCAAATTTGCAATTTTTTGCTCATATTCTTTCTTGGCACCGCCAACCCAGCCCCAATTACCTATCCTTAAAACAGTTTTACCGGTTATATGCTTGCGTTCAAATAAATCAAGAATATACGCCATAGGCGGAAACATTTTATATTCATACGTCGGCATAGCAAGGAGCAATCCAGCCGCTTTATACGCATCGCTCAGGACATAGGATGGATCAGTATCTGGAATTTTATGGATAGTATACGGGACTCCTTGTGATTCAATGCCTTTAATAACGGCATCAAGTCCCCGCTTTGTATACCCGTACATAGAACCCCAAATAATACATATCTCCTGTTCACATTTACCGCCAGTATTATATCCTGCGAGCCGTGCATAGAGATCGATAATTCGTTTTACATCAGAACGCCATATAAGTCCATGGCTCGGTGCGATACACCGGATGTCGAGCCCCGCCAGCTTTTGCAGTCCTTTTAGCACAAAGGTACTGAAGCTTGACACAATATTGGAGTAATAGCGTAATGTTTCTTTTTCAAAACAAACAAGCGATTCTGCGGTACGTTGATCGTCAAAAATATCTTCACCAATGCAGCCATAAGAACCGAATGCATCGCAAGAGAAGAGAATGTTATCACTACGGTGATATGTCATCATTGTTTCAGGCCAGTGAATATTCGGCGTTTCATAAAAATCGAGGATGTTTCCATTGCCTAAATCCAGCGTATCACCTGTTTTAACCGCCCTCGTATTGCCCGTTATTTTGAAAAATTTTTCAACCATAGCAATACCCTTTGCCGTACTGATAATTTCAGCGGCAGGATTACATTCATGGACATATTCAATGAGATCACTGTGATCCGGCTCAAGGTGATTCAGAATAATATAATCAATTTTTTCAAAAGAGAGCCCAAGTGTTTCTAACTGCGCCGTATAGCTGGTTAGAGAACCGTCCCAATCCCGTACAATATCAATAAGAGCGGTTTTTTCGCCTTTGATAATATATGAATTGATGCTTACTCCCTGCGGAATCTTCCACATACCTTCAAACCGTCCGTAATGATCATAAATATCGGCATGAATACAATATACTGTTGAACTGAGCTGTTGTGCTTTCATATATGAACCCCTTTATTAATAGAGTAATAAACCTGCTCCGGATACTTCTGTTTCGGAACAGGTCTCATGCAGCTGCATTAAGTAATGGAAGTACCGGCAGGAACAGGTCTCTCCGGTTTTAATAGTACGCAGACCTCAGAGTTTTCCGTTTCTGCACACAAGAGCATACCTTCCGAAAGATGTCCGCGCATTTTTGCCGGTTTTAAATTGACCAAGACTACAATTTCTTTTCCCACAAGCTCTTCTGCAGTATAATAATCGACAAGACTAGAAACAATTTGCCGTGGTTTTTCTTCTCCGGTATCAACCTGAAGAATATATAATTTTTCTGCATTTTCAGCTTTTACACATGCAAGAACTTTGCCGGTTTTTATGCAAAGTTTTGCAAAATCGTCATATACGATAATGTTTTGTTTTTGGTTTTCCATATATACTAGTATAGAAAAAATTATCGAAAACTGCAAGAGCAATAATGGGTATCTCTTCTAAAAACTTGGTTAGGTTTTTAGAAGATGCCTTATCAGCATAGCTGACAACGAGTATTTTTTATAAATTGTTATAATGCAATAATTTATAAAAAATACATCGTAAATTAAATCTACAGAACAAATTTATGCAAACGATGTTGACAAAATAATCTGTTTTGCAGTACCTTAATAAAATACGAGAGCTATGCGCGGCTTTCATTTTGATGAAGCATAGGTCTCAGTATCAACACTCGCCCTGTTCAGAAATTTTTGTCTCAGAGCAGGGTACCTTGTAATACGAGGTTCTCAATCGTACTATTTGAGCGATTCAGAACTCGCCGATCTGTTCGGCAGCGAAATTATCGAACAGATATAGGGAACCTCTAAACACTTCAGTTTTTAGAGGTGTCCTATACTCTTTTGAAGCGTTCCCTAAAGAAAAGAGTAGAATTTTATGATTAAACCTGTTCAGAAACTTCTGTTTCAGAGCAGGGTACCTTGCAATACGAGGTTCTCAATCGTACTATTTGAGCGATTCAGAACTCGCCGATCTGTTCGGCAACAGAGTTATCGAACAGATCTATTACTATTTCATGAGGTTTTAATATGTCTGGAAAACCGGCAAAAGGTAAGTTAGTACGCCGCTTTGGTGCGAATATTTTTGGAAATCCAAAATACAGTAAATTATTAGATAAGAAACCGAATGCACCGGGAAAAGAACGCGGTAGTAAGCAGCGTGGAAAAATGTCTGTTTATGGTGAACAATTAAAAGAAAAGCAGAAATTCCGCTTTGCATACGGTATGTCAGAGCGTCAGTTTAGCAATTTGTTTAAAAAAGCATTTAAAATGTCAGGTGTTACCGGTGATAATATGCTTTCTCTGATTGAACAGCGGTTTGATAATACCATTTTCCGTATGGGCTTTGCTGTAAGCCGCGCACAAGCGCGTCAGATGGTTTCTCATGCTTATTTTTTAGTGAATGGGAAGCCTGCTAATATTCCTTCGATGAGAATAAAAGCAGGCGATGTAATCACTGTAAAAGAAAAAAAAGGCGTTCATAATCTTATCCGTCATAATTTAAGCGTTGTACAAGGTGTAAAAGGTTCATGGCTTTCTGTTGATGATCAGAACCTTTCTGCTACTGTGTTGTCGCTTCCTACCGCTGCTGATATTCAGCCTGTTGGTAATATTCAGTATGTTGTTGAGTATTATTCACGTTAGTTTTTAATAAGCAGTTTTAGCCGGTCTGTTCGGAAACTTCCGTTTCGGAACAGACTCATTCAGGGGCTGTCCAAAAACTGAAAGCCTATCGGCTTTTGCTGTAAGGAAATAGTTTATGTATCCGCATTGGCGGATTGCGAAGTAGTTTTTGATGGTGAGCTTTGCCACCGCTATACGCATCGGCAAAGTCACAAATGCAGGTTAAGTAAATGTTAGGTTGATGGCGCACTGCGCCACTTGTCGTTGAAAGTAAAGTCTCCAGAATATATATTTTGTTTTCACCTTTGAGGAGGTAAATTTACAAAGTAGATAATCTAAAGCAAGATTGGCTGAATTTATATACGGCGGATCAAACTCACCTTTTTATAGACAAAATAACATAGATTGTGGTAAAATAATCCTACAAGGAGAACTAGATGCCAAGAATTGTTCCAATAAGGGATTTAAAGAACACAACAGCAATCTCTACGCTTTGCCATGAAGATGAAGAACCTATTTTCGTAACCAAAAATGGTTATGGTGATATGGTTTTAATGAGTATGGAAACTTACGAGAAAAATATTTTTCTTACAAATGTATACGGAAAACTTGAAGAAGCTAAACAGGATATGAGAAACGGAAGATACTCATCGGTTGAGGATGCAATTTCCAGAATAAAAGAACAACATGGCTTATAATGTAAGAATCATGGAAAAAGCTGAGCAGGATTTATCTGAAATTGTAACTTACTTTACAGATAAGCTTTGCAATCGAAAGGCTGCTGAGAGTTTGCTTGAAGAGTTTCTGAAAGAAAAAGAAAACATAGCGGATAATCCATATATGTATCCTTCGAGCAATGATTTAGTTCTACAATCAGAAAGATATCATCGATTTTTATTCAAGAAAAATTACATTGCGCTATATTTAATCGATGACTATGAAAAAGTAGTATCAATTATGCGTATTTTCTATGCTAAAAGAGATTATGCTAATTTGATATAGAAACAACCTAACACCCGCTTCAACCTGACATTTGTTTTAGCAACTTTCGCGCCAACTTTGCCACCGCTATACGCATCGGCAAAGCCACAAATGCAGGTTAAGTAAATGTTGTACTGACAGGAGGTCAATGTTGGCTAGTGTACATTCGTGTACACTAGCCAACGACAAGGGGCTGTCCAAAAAGTAACTAACTTTTTGCCGCCGGCAACGGCATCCCTGCATTAATCCCAGATAATAAAGTATAGAACGATACCGATAAAAAACAGTGGAAATGTGTATAACATAGCAATATTAATGAAAAAACCGATGCGATCATGGTGAAATTTTTGTATATGCCTACCGGTATAATAGTGGTAGCGTTTCCAATTTAGTATATCGTTCACGGATACCATAATCGAGTTTATAATAAACCCTATGCAGGTAAGCACTGATAATAAGCCGTCTTTTGTTCCTATAGCAGCGATAAAGAGTACCCATATTATAATACCCGTATAAGTGAGTAGAGAATCTCGGAGCGGGGTGCTGCGTATTTTTTTACGACCGTTTTGATCAATGCTAAAACAATATCCGCAATGCCCGCACCGGTACAATCCGTAGGATGGTGTACACCTGCTGCCGCATGCAGGGCATTCTTCATCGGTAAGCAGTTCCATAATTGCCGTATTATAGCATATCCCCCCTCATTCTACTATAGAGGGCATCTGCAAAAAACTTTTGTAACAAAGCTGCATGGAATACTGTAATTTGCTAATGACACCGCAGTATTTGCTTCCGCACCACTATATGACGCGCAAAATGAATCAGCTTGTATAAAGCGCGTGTACCCCCCCCCCCCCCCCTGGTACTAGCCGGAGCATTATTTCGCCGAATGTAACCT
>JBQMYN010000038.1:0-20808 GCA_052173475.1 Treponema sp. | reverse complement strand
CGGAACAGTTCAGTTCCTGTAACGCATTCAATCCCTGCACATCAAGCGAGGTAAGTTTATTGTCTCTGCAATCCAGTTCCTGTAAAGCTGCTAAGTTCCGTACATCTAGTGAGATAAGTTGATTTGCGGAACAGTCCAGCTTGGTAATAGCGCCTTTAAGGATAACCTTTGTTCCCGTTGCCGTGAGCACCGTTCTTTCGCCGCTCGGTAATTCCGTCACCGTGCAACCTTCTACCTGTACAGGTGAACCGTCGGCCGTTACCGCCGTCACGATTATATCTTTTTCATGCGGGCTTATTCCGAGTACCGCCCTGCCTGCGTTTTCCGCCGCAGCGACAGCAGTCAACAGTCCCGCTGCAAACAGCAATGTGATTAACAGTTTTTTCATTTTGTATTTTCCTTCCAACTTAATTTCTGTACCGTTTCCATTTATGTTTCGTTTATACTGCTTTTTTTCTGTTACAGCTTCCGCCCTGCACAGGGTGATACCCCTATTTCTCCGGCAACTCAATTTCTTTACCGTTTCCCTCTTCGGTTTGTATGTACAGCTTCCAGTTTTTTGCTCTTGCAGAGTCAAATGCCGCTCGAAATTCGGCGGAAGCGGGAACGGCCGACCCGCTTTCTTTAAGGTTGCTATCCTCTTCGGCGTACAGCACGGCGTAGCCTTCTTTGTCCTCACTCCGGTCGGGTAAGGCGTTCAATATCCGTATAACGGCATCTTCTTTAAAGCGGTTACGCTGAAAGCCCAGCACCCATAAGGCGGGTAAGCCTTGCACATTGAGTGCGGTGAGCTGATTATCCCAGCACCCCAGCAACTGCAAAGCGGTCAGCCCCTGTACATCCAGTGCGGTAAGCCGATTGTCGTAGCACATCAGTACCTGTAAGGCAGGTAAGCCCTGCACGTCGAGTGATGTCAGCTGATTTTCGCCGCATCGCAGTATCTGCAAAGCAGTTAAACCGTGCACGTCAAGCGAAGTAAGCTTATTGTTTTGGCAGTACAGATTTTTCAAAGCCGTTAAAACGTGTACATCAAGCGAGGTCAGGTAGTTATTGTCACAATGCAGTGCCTGCAGCGCGGTAAGCCCCCGTACATCGAGGGAGTCGATTGCGTTACCATTGCAGTACAGCTTCTGCAAAGCGGTCAACCCACGTATATCCAGTGCGGTAAGCCGATTACTGCCGCAATGCAGCGTATGTAATCCGGTTAAACCACGGACATCCAGTGCAGTCAGTTTATTGTTTTGGCAGTACAGTTCCCGTAAAGCCGTCAGCCCCTGTACATCAAGAGAGGTAAGCCCATTATGGCTGCAATCAAGCTCCTTTAATACGAGCAAGCCCTGCACATTGAGTGCGGTAAGCTGATTATCCCAGCACCCCAGCAACTGTAAAGCCGTCAGTCCCTGTACATCAAGGGAGGTAAGCCCGTTATGGCTGCAATCAAGCTCCTGTAATACGGGTAAGCCCTGCACATTAAGTGCGGTAAGCTGATTATCCCAGCACCCCAGCCACTGTAAAGCCGTCAGCCCCTGTACATCAAGGGAACTCAGCCGGTTTTTGCTACAGTACAGCGCCTGTAAGGCAGGTAAGCCCTGCACATTGAGTGCGGTGAGCTGATTATCCCAGCACTCCAGCCACTGCAAAGCGGTCAGTCCCTGTACATCGAGTGAGGTAAGTCGATTGCTGCCGCAATTCAATTCCCGTAAAGCAGTCAAGTCGCTCACATCGAGATCTGCGATTGCATTATCGTTGCAGAATAATATCCGTAAAGCGGTCAAACGGCGTACATTCAGTGCGGTAAGCCGGTTATGACCGCAGTATAGCGTATGTAAGGCGGTTAATCTCCGTCCGTCAAGTGAGATAAGCAGATTATCACTGCATTCAAGTTCCTGCAAAGCAGTCAGTCCTTGAAGGTCGAACGATGTCAGCTGATTTTCACCACATCGCAGTATCCGCAAAGCAGTTAAGCCGTGTACATCAAGCGAAGTAAGCATATTGTTTTGGCAATACAGCTCCTGCAAAGCGGGCAGCCCTTGTACGTCAAGCGCTGTAAGCCGGTTACGGTAACAGTCAAGCTCGATAAGAGCACCTTTAAGGACAACCTTTGTTCCCGTTGCCGTAAGTACCGTTTCTTCGCCGCTCGGGAATTCCGTAACCGTGCAGCCTTCTACCTGTACGGGCGAGCCGTCTGCCGTTACCGCCGTCACGGTTATCTCTTCTTGACCGGGGTTTATACCGAGTATTGCCCTGCCTGCGTTTTCCGTCGCAGCGACAGCAGTCAACAATCTCGCTGCAAACAGCAATGTAATTAACCGTTTTTTCATTTTCTCCTCCTAACAAATTGTTCCGCAGAAAGGGATAGTGCGGATATATTTTCGTAATTACCGGCTGCCCCCTTACTCCCAGTCTTCAAAATCTATGTAACATTCCCCTTCTGGAACATTTTGTATTTCAAGCCAGCCTTCATTATCTGTTTTTGCATAAATCTCGCCGTGTTTGATTGTATCGGAAGAAACATAAACCGTTACCTTTCTATTTGCAATAGGCTTGCCCGTGTTTTTATCTATGAATCGCGTTTCTATGAAATTCGTTGAATCGCGTTTCTATGAAATTCGTTCCGTTTAACTCCATATTGATCGTCCGTATCGTGTTTTTCCCCTGCACATACACTCTTTCTTGAGGAAGAAAATTGGCATCACGCTTGTACAAAGCGGTTATCGTGTAATAGGTGTCTTCATGCAGCGAACTTTTTACCGGAATAAATATCGAAAAATCCTTTCTTGAGTCAGGATATTGCGTATTATTATCCAGCATCAGCTCCGTATCCATATCTTTTTTATAAAAAATTCCGTCATGTGAGTACAGCCGAACGAATTGAGAACGCTCGTTGTCAAAATAACAGAGGGTTAAAGAAACTCCTTTCAGTGCCGTCGACATTCTAAAGCAGCATTCATCTTCGCTGGTGCGAGGCTTTGTATTGGAACTACGGACATCCATGTCCGTTTTGCGGTTGATATTCGTGTCAAATACTCGTATGCCGTGCGCCATCCTCTTCAATTATCAATGACAAATTAATCAGTCTCACTCTCCAGTGTAGTTTTTATCACTCGACTGCATCGGTTTCACGCATTTTTCCATCGGGTACTTTTAATTTCAACTGTCGACAAATTGTCGACAGTTCACTTTTTTCTTCTTCGGACATACGCTTTTTAACACGGTACCAGTAATCCCGCGGATTAGGGCTGCCCGTTAAAGTGCCGACGACATCAAGCTAACTGAATTTTTTGCAGATGTCCTACTATTGAGAAGATGCTACACGGTAATTTCAACTTGGTTACCTTCAATTATTACAATACAGCTTTCATAATACCCGTCTCCGGTGGTTCTGGGACCGCTCACAACTTTATAGCCTGCTTTTTTCAACCTTTCAGTTAGTGCATCAACGGCTTCTTTACTGCCGACAGAAAATGCAATATGGATATATCCTGTCCGTGCCAGTGTTTTTTCGCAATCAGATACATGAGGCTTTTTCATTATTTCCAGCCGTGCGCCCTCATCAAAGCTGATAAAATATGAGCGGAAATCTGTCGTCTTATTGTGGTATCCGGTATTAGCATGACCGTCAAAATATTCAACAAAAAAATCCTTTGCTGTTTCTAAATCATTTACATACATGGCAATATGTTCAATTTTCATTTTTCATTTTTCATCTCAACATTGCATCTAAATCTACCGTTGTTTTTGGATAAAATTTTAGTACAACGGATACCATAATCCTTGATACTCGAGATCCACAGGGCACCTCTAAAAACTCGGTTAGATTTTTAAATGTGCCCATTCCCTTTAATATAAAATGACAAAATCTTCAAAATAGATATTCCGTATTTTTCCCAGCATTAGTTTTTTATTCAGTGCCTGTATAAGACCTGTTTTTATGTAGTCGGGGGATTCGCTGCCTAATCGGTATGCACTTTGTATGGAAAACCATTCGAGCATGGTTTTTTTCAAAATCTCTTTTTTTGTTACCAATTCTTCCTGTAAAGCGGTATCGTCGGCTGCATATTCCAAAAAGGGCGTTAATACAATAGTAATTGCCGGTTTATCCACTGTTGAAGCACGAAGCTGACCGAAATCTCCGTACAGCACATACTCTTTTTGCGGCGTGTACGTGTAGGAATCTTGCGGATGCTGTACTACTGCTTTTTCAGATTTTTTTCGTGAAAATCCAATAACGCTCCCTATGACAATAATAAGAATAAGAACTGCGATAATGCTGTAAAGCACTCTGTATAATTTTTTTGATGGATAGATGCACATACGAATCAGTATAACAGAAAACTGTAACTAATGGTATCAGTATATGTCATAATCCCTCGGTTATCATTACTGCACTAGCGTGAAAATGCAGTATGTAAATAGGTAAACGCTGATTCTAAATCACTATAGCGGAGTGCTGCATAACTATCATAGGTAGTTGCTTGTTCATTGATAATCACAATATCTCCGCCGGATTGTAATGTTATGTGCGGTAGTGCCGCTGCAGGATAGACTTGTAGGCTCGTTCCTAATATCAGTAATAAATCAGCTTTCTGGCACTCCTCTTGTGCACGTATAATCGCCTCAGCCGGTAAAGCTTCACCAAAAAAAGTAATATCCGGTTTGAGGGCATGCCCGCAGTGGGGACAAAGCGGGACAGCACCGGTTCTCGCTTGAGGAACAACACTTTCAAAATCAGTTACATAGGAACAGTGTGTGCAGCTATGACGTTTTGGAGAGCCGTGTACTTCAATAACATGGGTACTGCCTGCTTTTTGGTGCAGTAAATCAATATTTTGCGTTATGAGCGATTTGAGTATGCCCTGTTGTTCTAATCCTGCAAGAACATTGTGTACAATTGACGGCTCCTTGTCTTGTAATCCATAAATAAATTCTTTTGCAAGCCGGTAATATACGGTAGGCGTATGGCGGAATACTTCAATGTCAAACATTTTATCGGTTTCCGGCAAGGTATACAGTCCATTTTTTCCTCTAAAATCCCTAATACCTGATAAGGTACTGACACCCGCGCCTGTAAATGCTACACAGTAGGACGCTTGTTGTATTTTTTCATATAATGCTTGATACATATTCTGCGGTACTTTCATAAAAACTCCTGTCTGTAAACTAACCTTGTTCTATAGCTTCCGTTTCGGAACAGGTTACATTGAAATGAGAGGTTCCCTGTCATTTTAACGGCTTAAAACTCGTCAACCTGTTCAACAATAAAGTTATCGAACAAGTCCATTGTATAAGGTACCGCAGCCGGTATATTTATACACGCTTTCACGCAGCATTTCAGGAACAGTGTCTTCCTTAACCCGCATCTTTAACCATGCAATATACGGCAGTAGTACCGGCTGTATTTCAAGCGGCTGCACACATAATTCATGCGCTAATTTTGTGATAAAAGTTTGATATGGGAACGAGCAGAAATCAGTTGTACGCCATTGCCCATTCAGCATTTTTGCCTTTTCCAGTGCATTCCGGTATGAATCAAGCAGTTCTGTCCCATAGGTGATATGCCCCTTTGTTTTTTTTGAGTATGTTTTTCCTCTAAACATGAGCTTAATAAATTTTGACTGCTCAGAATCAAGCCGATCTGCAGTGCACGCAAAGGTCTTTGATAAGTATGTTCCCCGTGCATAGGCTTTGCCGTCTGTATACGCAAAATCGGTACCGGTACATTCTATAGTATGAAACCCTAATGCAGCGGCTGCAAGATAGGCACTCACTGCAACAGTGCCTGATCCGGTATCAAGCAGCGGAAACGGAGAAAACTGTGCAGCATATTGTGCGAGAGGATGTCCTCCAACAGTAAAAATCAGCGGATTCCCATTACTGTAAAAACGCCGGACAAGTATCTCACTTGCACATAAATCAAAAATCCCTACTGTTGATGGTGCAAAGGCAGCAAAGGCATGGGTACAAGAAATATGCTGCGGATCAATCGCAATAAAAAAATCCGGCGTAATACCTTTTGCGGTTATGACTGAAAATGCAGTATCGCAACAAAAAAGTATATACTCCTGCCGGTTTTGCAGTATATCGGCTAAACGGGAATCAAGGCTCGGTCCAGCACCTAAAACTAGTGCTTTTTTTCTCGTATCGGTACGCGGATAGCAAGGCTGGATTGCGGCGGCGGTACGCAAATTGCAAAAGATATTGCGCATCCATATTTTTCCAAAATGCACCTGTACAGAAAAATCATCTGTTATGGTATGCAAAGCCGATTGTATACGATCCGGCAGCATGGCTGCACATTCAGAGAAAAAAAGCTCCCACGTCCGTAATGTTCTACAGGTAAAATTACCGTGCAATGCAGGTAAATAAACCGCAGCAAGATCAGCGGAAAAACGAGCATCAGTACAGGGACTAAGCAGATGTACCCGATTATGAATGAATAAATCTGAAAAGTCAATCAGAGATAATAACTGCCGGAACGAGGGATAATCCGCTTCGGTAAGGGCGCATACCGCAGCAGGGTTCTTATGCAGCACTTGCCGTATC
Organism: Treponema sp.; assembly: GCA_052173475.1. Lineage (GTDB taxonomy): Bacteria > Spirochaetota > Spirochaetia > Treponematales > Treponemataceae > Treponema. The sequence continues at coordinate 14,265 of JBQMYN010000038.1, read as the reverse complement.
TGTATACCGGCTCCCAACCCGCAAAATAGTACAAAGCCTTCCGGTATGCCAAACATTTTTTCAGCTTCTTTTTCAGGATCATAGAGTGAATGCAGTGCCTGCCCCGATTGAAGCACCGGTACCGGTATCCCCGTTTTTGAAATTTTAACAGTTTGATAGACAGCAGCCGGTTCCGTTTGCAGTAGGGTATGTGCTAAATAAGGATTTTTCTGCCGCACAGCTTTTATATTTCGAGAAAAAATATCGCTCATACTGCTGCAAGTCCTCTCATTATTTTCTGGAAAACTGTATCAACTTCATCAGCAAGTTTTTGCCTCAGTGCGCTGCTTTCCGGATTTTTCATTAACTGAATATATGAAGAGTATGCTGCAAGCAAGCACAGTTGTTTTTCGACAGTTTGAGCAGCGCATCGCATATTGAATAGCTGTGCTGAATTACTTGCAATAGCCTGTGTAATCTTTGGCAATCGCTCAGAAAGAAAGAGCAGCAGCCGCTGTTTCCTGACGGCTTGCGTAAAAATGTGCGCCGGTTTTACGGAAAACACAACCGATCCACCGCGAGGCATTTCTGCAAGGGTGTCAAGCTGTTGGATATTCGGCAAAGCAGCACCGCCTCCGATCCGGTACAGCCGCTTTGCTGTTACCTGCGGCAGTTGTAAAAACCAGTGCCGATAGGTTTCGAGTGCAGCAGTTTGCCGATTCTGGGCGGCGAGTATTCCTGCAAGCGGCTGCAAACGGGTTATTACGCCGGCACTTTGCAATGTACTGGTATGCGGCTGCGCATGAGCAAAGCCGCGTGAACATGATAAATCAACTCCTGCAAGGACAATACGGCTTTGAGTATGCGCAGCGAGAAAATCAACGGCGGTTCCTGTAACAGTGCCGTTTTCAGAGGCAGCCGCCCCCGCTACTCCAGCAAGCGAAAAAAGCTGCTGCTCAAGCGGGGAGTTATATGTCAGCATAACACACTGGTTGCGCTCGCGTATCTGAAACGGAACTGCCGCTTCGAGCGGAAAAGCAACCGGAACTTCCTCCGGCACTGTGTCAAAATGACGCTGCGCCCAATAACCGGCATCTGTGCTGATGCATATATGCGGCTGTATGCGGCGATAGTGCAGAGCGCGGTATGCTGATGCAGCAGCAGCAACAGAAAACCTGTCTATCGTTTCAGCTTGAAGACGGTACAATCCTGGACCTGCGCCGGCAAGAATAAAATCCGCATCGCCAAAACAAGGGGCAGCGGCATTTTGAATGGAAAGAAAGTTTTTAATAGTATTGCTAAGCCAGCGTTTCCCAAAAGCTGCACGGGTACACATAACACTTTTCAGTATTTCTATTCCGCGGTGTAATTCTTTCCACACCGCTGCTGCCTGTTCAGGGAACACCCTGTCGGCAGCTTTCCACGCGATAAACCGAGCAGACGACAGGTGTTCATCGGGAATGCAGCGGACTAAAAAAAAAGCTAAACTCCCTAAAGCCGGTCGCCATACGGCATCCCATAGGGCATCGGATTCTGTAAATAATGTATCGCTATAGCGGACAGCAATCAGCTGCGTATTAGGATGCTTTTCTCGTAATGCAGCAGCAAGATACGATTCCCCCGGTTCCGTAACGACAATAACCGGCGGTTCGCCGATAATAGTACCGGCGAATTGTTCTGCTTCTTTATGGGGATTATATTTTGAATGAAGCTGTATTTTTTGCATTGTTCAATAAGATTGCAACTGCCGTTAAAAAGCGGCTAAAAACAGCCGTACTTTTCTTACGCATAAGGTAGGCAGATGCCGTATCTTCATTTTTCGGAATTTTTATGGTACTTCAAAAAATATCCTTATAAAGTACCATAAAAAGTATCTCAAGAAATACCAAGCTCTTCAAACAGATGCTTGTATGTTTCAAAATATTCTGACTTTGCGAACTCTTCGATTTTCTTTTCAGGTAGTGCTTCTAACAACTGATCCATATAAGCAAGAACGGACTTAATCTCATTTTTTAGCTCAACAGGGATAGAAACAACTTTTTCCTGTTCTTCCTTGATGATTTGCTCTGCTGCCTTTAACAGCGTGTCTTGCTTTGGTTCACAGGATACCGGTGCCGGTGAAATAGGCTCTTCAAGTTCGGGTTCATCAGCTTCCGGTAACTCAGGTACATCCATATCGGCACCAAAGAACGTTTCATCGTTTTGCAGCTCCGGTATATCGGATGCATCCATAAATACATCATCAGAAAAGTCATCCTCATCGTCCGGTTCAAGTTCCGGTATATCCTCATCGGTAAAAATTTCATGGATAACCGGCTTATCATTATCCGCTATAGCATCGCTGCTTTCCTCGTTGAGTACAGGCACATCCTGCTCTACCGGAACTTCAAAGTCTTCTATCGTAAGGTTATCGGTAAGTTCATCTAAACTGTCATCATCTGCATCAACATCATCTTGCTGCTCATAAATCGCTTCAGCGGCGGTATCAATGCCGTCAATCAAATCGAGCTTATCAGCATCATCAACGGTTTCTTCATCGAGATAGCTTAAATCCTCAGGAAGCGGAGTAACAGGCAGTGCTTCAACATTAAACACAGGGTCTGTAGAAAGCAACTCTTCGCCTTTTGCCTGCGCTTCAGAATCATCTGTATGCACAAAAGCCTCATCAGCGTTTTCGATAGGCGGCATACCGTCTGTTAAACTCTTTTCAAATTCCGAATCAGCCGTTTGAGCAGTTTTCAACCCTTCAACCATCTCATCTGTCAATACTTCTGGAATTTCATACTCATCAGATTGTTGCATCGCATCTTCGGGTTTTTCCGTAGTAAAATCAGCAGTAATGAGAATATTATTGAGCTCATCGCCGGTTAGCGATATAGTTTCGTCTGTATCATCATCATTAAAGAAGCCCGTGTTTGCTTCCTGCTTTTCCTGATCTTCTTCCTCAGTGTGCGGAAGCGTATCGACCGGTGCAGAAACACTGGGATTCGGCATCATTTTTGAGGAAATACTTTCTTTTAAACTATTTAACTCCGCTTTTATTCCATTAATTTCACTGGCAATCTGCAACAGCAACTCAGTGGATTTATCCGGCGCAGCAGGCGCGGGGGGAGCTGATGCAGCACTTACAGGAACAGAAGGCTTAGCAACAGCACTTTCCGATAAAAGGTCTTCCTCAACAGCCTGTACATCATCAAAAATTGCAATATCATCGCCGCTGTTGTGGGCAGTAATTTCTGTTATATCCTGCTGACTATTTTTTTCATCTTCATTAGAAATTGTAAGGTCGAACACCCCCTCTGCTTTACCGGCAGGAGCGGCACTTTCGCTTTTCGAATCCGCGAAATCATCAAAATCTTCAACTGTTTCAAATTCATCAGTATTACCCACGGTATCATCCTCTTTGTCAGTAAACTCAGGTATATCATCAAAATCATCTAACGAAATTTCACTAAAGCTGTCAAGATCTGCTGCACTATCCGGCGAATCTTCATGTTCTGGAGTATTTACATCATCAAGTGCTACTTCTTCCATATCGGAATCACTATCAAAATCGGCATCATGCGTCTCAGTGGGTTCGGTACCGGTTTCTTCATCCGATTCAGCCTCATCGCTATCATCACCATCAAAAAAGTCATCAAGATCAAGTGCTTCAAAACTATCTTCTTCCAAAGCTGCATCATCAGATTCGGTATCGGTATTTTCCGTATCGAAAGAATCAAGATCAAGGATTTCATCATCCTCACTTTCAAGTGCTTCAAGACCATCAAACGAAAGGTCAGGCAACGAATCGGCAGGAGTATCTTCCAGCGGTTCCATTTCTTGAAAAACAGCATCGTCATCAAAGTTATCAGAAACCAAAAAAGCATCATCGCCTGCAAAACTTCCATCAAGCACCGAATCACTTTGGAGATCGGAAGGCGCAGCTTTATCGCTGTCAGGCTTTTTTTTGATCCATACTCCATACATATCAAGCTTCTCCGTATTTACATCGTCAAATGAAAAGTTGCTATTGTATGAACTGTCATATTTGTCAAACGTATTATCCATAAAATTCTCTCCAAAGAGGACATTGTTATAGTAGGTATCGGCACAATCAGCATATAACATAAGCAGCGGACAAAATAAAACCTATTTTTTTTACAATAGATCCACGGGGATGTCATTGCCGGCGGCAAAAGCTGGTTGCTTTCAGGACACCGGCATCAGCACAGCTGATAGCGAGTTTAGAGGTGCCCTTTATACAGTAATGGCTATCAGAACCGCCGCTTCGTAATTTGCCGCTGCGGATACATAAACTATTCCCTTACAGAAAAAGCCGATAGGCTTTCAGTTTTTGGATAGCCCCCGTGCAAACATCTCATTTTAAGGTAACCTATTCTGAAACGGAAGTTTCCGAACAGACCTACTAGTGCCCAATATTCCTTAACCATTGCGACCCGTACCAAAAGATTAAGGACACTCCTTTAGTATAGCCTTTGTTTAAATAAAATTCAAGAAAAATTTTTTTTTGCCGTTACTCAAAATTATGAAATATTATCTGAAAATTATTGCGCCTATCTTTGCATTTGTAGCGGTATATAGTTTACTCAGTATTCTTTTTGGTCAAAAAGGCTTTTTTGCTGCACAGCAGTTAAAGCAGCAGCGCGATGTACTTATTACCCATGTGCAAATGCTTTCTGATATGGGGGAAAATTTAGCAATACGTATTGCTAATCTCTCTTCCGATCCGGAAACCATTGCGGTCTATGCGCATGAATTAGGATATGTTCATGAAAATGAGCGGCTGATTAAATTATTACATTTTTCAGGGGAAGTAGAAAAAGTCGAAAACCCCGGTGCGGTGTATACAATAGAAGCTCCCCGCTTTTTGTCGGATAATATTTGCAAGTCGATTGCATTATCTGTAGGCTTGATTGTAGTTTTATGTGAAATACTTATTGGACGAAGATATGCGTATTTTAAAAACAGAACCGAATGCCGCTAAAATTATTGCAAAATTATTGCAAGATGAATCTATTGTTATTATTCCTACCGATACTATTTATGGTTTTTCCGGCGTTATGGGAAAAACCGCTGAAAAGATTGCTGCTATCAAAGGACGTGCAGAAAATAAACCCTTTGTTGCGCTTATTGCCCAGCCGGATGACATAGCGTTGTACAGTACGTGCGCAGTTCCTGAAACATTATGGCAGCTCTGGCCTGGACCATTAACGCTTATTGTACCTGTGAAAACAGGCGGTTCGCAGGCTTTCCGATGTCCTGCCGATCAGTGGCTCAGGGAAGTAATTACCTGCACTGGAATGCCGATTTATTCTACAAGCGTAAATTATGCAGGGCAGGAGCCTCTTTCGGATATTAATGCCATTGCTGATACCTTTGAGCATACGGTTTCTGCTATTATAGATGCAGGTTCCATACACGGACAAGCCTCTACTATTGTTAATCTTTGCGGTAAAACGCCGCAGATAATCCGGCAGGGAAGCCTTAGTGTTCACCGGTTTCTATAGGGCATCTCTAAAAACTTCGTTAGATTTTTAGAAGATGCCCTTATATCAGTAGCGATGTGCGTATAACTTTTTCCACTTTTGCACATACCGTCTTGCAGCGAATACTAAAAAACTCTATACTAATATACTATGTATGAAACTGTTGATTGGGAAGAGCAAAAATACCAATCTGTTTTTGACGATGAACTACGATTGTTGTACCGCCGCCGATCGTTTGATAAAAATTGCTCACTGGACGATATACAAGGAATGTTGGATGCATTGTACATACTGGACGGCAATAATGCTGAAGGGCGGAGCAATGTACAGCAAATTTCACTTTCTGCTACTATCGCTGCGTATGAGCTATTCATTGATACATGGAAAGAAGAAATCCGTAAAGAGAAAGGTTCCCTATGAAACTACAACGATATGCACTTTTAGTAATTACTCTGTATATGCTCATAACAAGCTGTTCGCTAAAACAGGCAGCATTTAATTCGCTTGCAGATACGGTTGCGCCTTCTCCCGGAACAAAAAAAACAGCACAGAAAGGCGATATGCTTGGTGCTGTTACAGCACTCACCGGTGAAGATGACGTTGAACTGGTGGCAGATGTATTTCCAACGGTGCTGAAAACATACGAAATGCTGCATTTAAGTAATCCTAAGCACCGCGGTCTTGCAATTATGACAGGTTCCCTCTATATAATGTATGCTAATGCCTTTGTGCAAACCCCAGCAGACTATATTCCTGAAATACAATTTGAAAAGAAAAATGCCCAGTATTTACGGGCAAAAAAATTCTATCGGCGCGGTGCAGAGTATGTGCTTGCTTCGTTGGATACTGTGTACTCCGGTTTAGGGCGGATAACGGATCCGGAAGCACAAGAAGACTGGACTGCGTTATTGAAAAAGTGTCGCATTGAAGATGTTGAATCGTTATACTGGGCAGGCAGCGGGTTCCTTGGCGCGTTTGCCCTTGATCCTATGGACACGGCAGCACTTGATACCGCTGTCGGCGCACTTGCCATGCTTGAACGGGCTGCTGAATTAGATCCCGGATTTAATGACGGCGCAATTTGGGAAGTGCTTGCAACATTTTATGCTGCCGCTCCGGAAGCAATGGGCGGCGGTTTGGAGAAAGCAGAAAACGCCTACCAGCAAGCATTAGCGTTAAGCGAAGAAAAGCGTCCGTCGGTACACATTTTATACGCTCAATCATTTTGTATACCGGCGCAAGATGCACAAGGCTTTGATGAAGCATTACAAAAAGCACTCGCTATTGACCCCGAAACTCAACCGGAAAACAAATTGGCTATTGCCATAAGCCGCCGAAAAGCCCGCTGGCTGCAAGCGCATAAAGAAGATTTCTTTCTATAAATAAGGCGAGACTAGTAAGAGAGCAGTATAATCAGTATACTATCCTTGTCCGTCTGCCATTCTTTATTATGATGATACAGACACTGCCGTTTAGGTACTATTTTGTACAAAGGTGTTATAGGAAACTCTAAAGCATTGAAATATCGTACATTAAATACAAGGAAAACCTCTAAAAACGGAAGTTTTTAGAGGTTCCCTTATAAGAGCGTGTTGAAATATTCATAATTAAACCTGTTTGGAAACTTCTGTTTCGGAATAGGTTACGGTGAAATGATCTGTTCGATGCCGAAGTTATCAAACAGGTCTAAGATTCAGAGTTCTTCAAGAAAATGGGAGAAAAAAATGAGAAAGATAATTGCAGTAGTGTTTTGCTTTTTTTCAGTATTTTTGTTTGCGGAAGAAAAAATTACATTGAAGATAGCAACGGTTGCGCCCGGGCGATCCGCATGGGATATTGAGCTGAAAAAACTTGCTGAAGAATGGTATCGCATTACCAATGGTGCCATCGAGGTTAAAACTTACAATATGACCACGCTCGGCGGTGAAAAAGCAGGTATTCAAAAACTAAAAGCAGCCCGCCCCGGTCAGCAAGCACCGCTTGACGGAGCAATTTTTACCACTATTGGGCTGCACGAGTTAGTTCCTGAAGCATACGTTTATACGCTTACCCTCCCTTTTTTGATTCAAAATCAACAAGAACTCAATGCTGTTTTGGATGTACATGGTAAAAAAATTGAATCGAAAATAAAACAAGCCGGCTATGAACTCGTTACGTGGTCAAATGTCGGCTGGCTTTCATTTTATACAAAAGATTCGTATAGTACACTCGCAGAATTAAAGAAAATAAAATTATCTATTTCAGGTTTGGACAGTCCTATACTCAGTGATAGTTTTAAGGTAAGCGGTTTTACGGTTGTTGACACCCCTGCACAAAAATTTTCCCAAGCATTAAAAAGTAAAAATGGTATGCGCGGCTTTTTTGCTGTGCATTTATTAACGTATGCAATCGGATTTTATAAAGATATTAATTATGCGCTTGATATTAAATTATGTCCGGTGATGGCGGCTTTTGTTATCTCGAATGATTCATGGAAAAAAATACCGGAAAAATACCATGCGCCTATGAAAGCGGCTGCAGAAAAAACACGTAAACGGTTGAATGATGCACTGGATATTTCCGATGCTGATTGTGTAAAAAAAATGGAATCAGCAGGTATCACCATGATTCGCCCTCCCCGCCAAGAACTGACAAAATGGGAGGCTGAATTTAATCAGAATATTGAAGATATTTACCGTGCATTCCCTTATGCATTTGATATGCAAATGTACAAGGATATTCAAAAGCTTATTGAGCCAATGCGGAAATAGTAGAATATGAGAAAATGTATTAATATTTTTGTGGTAGGGCTGGTTTGCGTACTGGTTCTACTCCCGGTACTCTTTTTTATTGTATCAAATGTCCTTGGAATACAGCTGCTTGAAAGTGAGCGATTCATTATTCATACTGTATTTGTATTTGCCTGTTTTGCCGGTATTGTTACCAGTGCAGATGATAAGCAATTAAGCATCGAAGCTGTTTCTCAAAAATTTTCTCCTCGGATAAAGCAAAGTATTGACCGTATAAATGCTGCAATCAGTACGGCTGTCCTTATGGCTCTTTTCTTTGCCTGTTTTCCAAACATCCTTGCAGTAATTGATCCGCGGGATAGTATTTGGCATATTCCGGTACGATTTATTTTTGCCGCCTTGCCTTTGATGTTTTTCTCGCTTTTATTTTTGAATATAAAACGGAATAGATACAAACTTTCTGCTATTGTAGGAAGTGGCATCGGGCTTTTTATCAGCAGCGGTTCTATTGCGGTTCTGCTGTATACATTTTTTAATCAGGAATTTGCATTGGTAAATACGGTAATTGTCTGGTGGGAGGCTATTAGTTCGGCCTTGCTTATTCCGTTCATTGCAGGGCTGATTGTAGCTGCACTATGCGGGCTGCCGCTTTTCATTGTGTTGTTGGCTATTACCTATATTGCATTTAGTCAAGGCGGCGGCTATGTTGATGTTATTCCGCTGGAGATGTTCCATATCCTTACTGATACAAGTATTGCTGCTATACCGCTTTTTACGGTAGCAGGCTGTTTACTTGCAGAAGGAAGTGCCGGAAAACGGCTTATGGAGTTAGTACGTGCAGCGGTCGGCTGGCTTCGCGGCGGTGTTATTATTGCTTCAGTACTGGTGCTTACTTTCTTTACCACATTTACCGGTGCTTCCGGCGTTACCATACTTGCGCTTGGTCCGCTGTTGAGCCTCATCTTAACTGGTAATAATTATTCTGAAGATGATGCAGAATCTTTAATAACAGCCTCTGGGTCACTCGGCATTTTGTTTCCGCCTAGTTTAGCCATTATAATATTCGGTGTAACGAATATTATGACGGTAAATATTTTTGATGTATTTAAAGGTGCCATTATTCCCGGTACATTACTTGCGCTTTCAATGGTCATACTCGGCATTATACGGGATAAATCAAAGATACGGGTTCCTTTTTCATGGATAGCACTGCAAAAAGCTCTTAAAGATAGTATCTTTGAGCTGATGCTCCCGTTTTGTATTGTGTTTCTTTACTTTTCCGGCTGGTTTTCTTTGCTGGAAACCGCTTCATTTACAGTTTTATACACATGGGTGTTAGAAACTGTTATTCGCAAAGATTTTTCTTGGAAAACAGGTTTTGAATTCATTTTAAAAAGCATACCCGTGGCAGGAGGTGTATTAGTCATTATTGCATCGGCAAAAGGACTTGCATATTTTTTGATTGATGCGAATGTACCGGATATGCTTACGAATATTGTCCAGACATACATCACATCAAAATACGTTTTCTTGTTTCTTCTTAATGTGTTGTTATTATTTGTCGGTTGTATTATGGACTTGTATTCTGCAATTTTAGTTGTTTCACCATTGATTATGCCGATTGCGGAATCATTCGGGATAGATCCTATCCATACGGCAGTAATCTTTTTAATGAATCTTGCACTTGGATTCTTAACTCCTCCAATTGGTATGGATTTATTTATTGCGAGCTACACATTTAATAAACCTGTTGTAAAAATTGTTAAAAATATTCTGCCATTTCTGTGCGTCCAATTTCTTATTTTGCTGCTTGTAACCTATATTCCATGGTTTACAACAGCATTTCTCTCATAAAAATACCCTTGAGAATACAGGACCATCCCAAAAGCTGGTTTCTTTCGGAATGAACCTGTATCACAAAGGCGGTGTTCTAGGGTATTTTATTGTTTTGTAGTATTAGACTTGCTCTGAAACGGAAGTTTCCTGAGATTTATTTGCGATGTATGTTTTATAAATTATTACATTATAACAATTTACAAAACATACTCGTTATCAGCTTTACTGATGCTATTGCCTGTGGGGCTATTTCTTTACTCCATGAGTTTCAGGCTCAGGATTATGCTGTTGTGCCTTATCGGTTACTCCTAAAACGGCATAATTTTTCATAATTTCTAAGAATAATGCGAAGATCGGTTGATCTTGCTCTAAACATGCGAATGCTTCCCTATTTTTTGAGGTTGAAGAAATAGGCTTTAGATTCGTTATTAATTCAGCTACTCCCGCCTTTTTTACATCTTCAAGCATGTGTACAACGTATGTGTATAAATCCATATATGCCTTGCCGCCGCTTTGTACCAATGCTTTTGCTTGCATATTTGCGGCTTGCACAATACTATGCAGTTGCTTTTTTAAATCTTTACCTTGCTCTAACTCAGTAATACATTGCTTAATTTGCTGTACGCTGCACTGTGCATCCGGCTTAAAGAGATCCTCAAATGCTTGTATTTTTGACCGCAGTACCTCACAAGCCCGCAGCATAGAAGAATACTTAAATTCAGCCTGTTTATTAATAAAAAAACCTTCCACAAGGACTGCCTGCAAGAATGTTTTATACCGCTGCTCAAAATATGTCTCGGTAAAAGATTTTAATAACTGCATCGGTTTTATCCAATCAAAGGCATCAGCCGAAAAATTTTGTATGCCATCGTTAATGGTATCATTATAGCCCTCTAATTGTTTTAACCCGTACCTGCCGAAACATTTTTCTATCAGCGCAGTAATTGTTTGTTCTTTTTGCATTTTAAGCAACCGCTTTGAATCTGCTTGGAATGTTTCGGTAATCCGCTGTAAATAGTCTTGCATCGGTTTTGTTTCTGCAAGTGCTGCATGTTCCTCAAACTGGGGATCATCTTTTACAAGTTTTAAAATCACTGGAATAGTAGTACGCTTTAAGTGCACTGATAAAATTGTTTCAATAATATTTAATGTTTTATTAATATTTTGTAATGCAGTTTCCTGAAAATCCGGTATGTTTTTTGCCAGAAAGACAACATCAGTAATTGTTTCGGTTGTAATTACTGCTTGTTTTATAATAAACTGGAAATCAAGCATATTTTGCACTACTTCTGCAGCAAATACTTCTTGAAACTTTAAGGGAACTGAACTTTCCGGTTCTCCTCCCAGTGAAATATTTTTATTAAAATACGATAAAAGCGAGGTATAGTCAAAATTACATAAATCCATAAGAAAATACAGATTGCAATAATTTTTTTCACGGGTTTTAAAAGAGTCTTCTTCAAAGATTTTCAGAAAATTTTTGAAAGTTTGCATTTGCCCATGGACAATATGTTCTGCTTCTTCATAATTTTTACAGGATGCCAGCGCATTATTACGCTCTGCAAATACAAATGATTGCCGTGTAGCCTTTTGTTCGTCTGTAAAAGCAGCTTCAAAAAACAGATTTTGATACTTTTCTGCTGCACGGATATCAGATGAAGCCACTGTTTTTTCTAAAATAGCTTTGATAGGCTGCAGATAGTAATACAGCTGATACAATAATGTTGCAAATGCAGGTAGCAGTGTTTTATCCGAGCGGTACAGCGGCGGAGTTAGCTTTCGTAATTCAGCATTAAGCCGCCGTAATTCCTTTTTCTTTTTATAGTCAGGTGATGATGAAAAAAAGAGTGCACCGACTATATCTTGTATCGTATCAAGTAATGAGTTCAGTAATTCAAACATACGTTATTTCTCCTGTGCTGTTAAAACACTGCTGCGCTGCTGCCGCTTACGCATGACTGCTGCAGCAATGCGGCAATGCGTTCATACTCAGCAATAGAGGCGGCGTGTACAATACGTTCTCTGATTTTCCCGCTTCCCGGAAGACCTTTTGTATACGCAGCAAAGCGTTTCCGCATTTCTCTACAAGCTGTCTGCTCATTTTTTTCACGGCAGAGCAGCATGAGTTCTTTTTGAGCAGTTGCAATTTTTTCATTAAGCGGAATATCGGCATAGAGTCCCTTTTGTAAAAGTTCTTTTGTTTGCTTAAAAATAAACGGATTACCCATAGCACCGCGTGCAAACATAATACCAGTACATTGAGTAGTATGCAACATTTTTTCCGCATCTTCAGGGGTGAATAAATCGCCTGAACCAAAAACCGGAATACTGTATTGCGAAACCAACGAAACCAGCTCTGCAAGTATCTCCCAATCAGCATTTCCTCCATAGCATTGCGCACAGGTACGCGGATGCAGCGTTAAGGCACTTGCACCCGCATCTATTGCAGCAAGAGCACAAGATTTCCATGTCAGTAATTCTTGCGACCAGCCTGACCGTATTTTCACAGTAACCGGTATGCAAGAATCTATCTGCGCAGCTGCATCGGTAACAGCTTTAATAATCTTATACAGCAGCGCAGGATCACGCATGAGTGCAGAGCCTGCTCCTGTTTTAGTAATTTTCGGCATGGGGCAGCCCGCATTAATATCAATGCAGGAGGGCTGATACCGCTCAATAATATGCTTCGCCGTTTCTGCCATAAACTCCGGATTCGCACCAAAGATTTGCACTGCATATACTCGCTCGTTTTCAGCACGCTCAATCAGCTTTTCTGTTTTAGCAGAAGAGCGTACAAAAGCTTCCGATGAAACCATTTCAGTATAGGTAAAATCTGCCCCCCAATCAATACAGATACTGCGGTATGCTCTATCAGAATAACCGGCAACCGGTGCAAAAAATATATTTCCCGGCAACTGAAGTTTTTTTATCGCTACAGGTTTATAGAGGTTTTCAGTAGACATAGGTATTCTTATTGGGGCAGCTGTAGTGCTTTACAGCTATTTATCCACAGTTGTGCAGCAAGCTCTTCTACATCTATTTTGAGAAAATGAGCCATAAATTCTACTGTAGCAACCGTATTTGCCGGCATATTCCGTGCTTTTCGGTAGCGCGCAGGCGGCATAAACGGACTTTCGGATTCTACTACTATCCGATCAAGCGGCAGCATTCGTAATGTTGCGTGCAGATTCCGTGCATTTTTATAGGTAACATTTCCTGCAAAAGAAAAATAGAGCGGCAGCTTTAATGCTGCACGGGCAAATGCCGCATCTTCAGAATAACAGTGTAAAATACCGCCGGCATCGGAAAGGCGCTCTGATAAAATATCTAAAATATCGCTGCCTGCCTCTCGGTTGTGGATAATAACCGGTTTACCTGTTTTTGCAGCAATATCCAGCTGTGTAATAAATAACTCAATCTGAGACCGTTTATCCCCATATTTCTTATAATAATCTAAACCGGTTTCTCCTACGGCAATTACCCCTGGTAATTCAAGTCCCTTTTCTATCTGCTCTGCCCAATTCTTTCCCGGCGAAACTACCTCAGAAGGAGAAACGCCAATTGCATAATACACAGAACGGGAGGTCTTGAGGGTTTCGTACACAGTATGAAAATCATGCAAACTATTGCAAATAGTGAGAATTTTTGTTACAGAAGCTCTTTTCGCTTCTTGTATAACGCGTAATTGCTCAATTGGATCATCATAAATTAAACCGATATGAGCATGAGTATCAAAAATCTGCATGGAAACTCCATTTTTATTATATCATTTCCCTATTCGATACCTTAGTTTTCAAACAGGGCTGCCGGTTCTAAATAGCGCAAATAGCACGATTTAAAACATTGCATTTTATGGTAGCCTATTCCGAAACTAAAGTTTCCGAATAGGTCTACTTGTCCGTATGTATATGAATATAGCATAACATAAGCGGCACGTACCGTCAATGTTTACCGTGCGTATATCCTCGTTTTATAAAAAACCAGTGATAAAAACTCACTTTCAAAAACGGAAATTTCCGAACAGGTTTATGAGAAAGTCCCAAAGGATGTTGCCCCGAGATTTTTCAAACGCCGGCAAAACAGTGGTATCTTTAAGCAGCAGATGAAATCTGAAAAAAAAGAGTAGACAGATACACGGAAAGTGCTTATACTAACTAATAGTAAGCATACAAAAGATGCATATATTGCATATTTTCTTAGATCGTTTAGGAGATTTTTTGCTATGAATATCA
>JBQMYN010000037.1:0-21148 GCA_052173475.1 Treponema sp. | reverse complement strand
GGTACTATACTATTCTTTTCCATTTTGTCAATCCCTTTTCTATGAAAAGATAATTTTATGTGCAAATTTACCGTAAACATAGGCTAAAACCTACATTCAGCAGTAAACCACACTATTTTAATTATAACACACAAAGGAAAATCCTGCAAGAAAAATTTTACGTTATATTAAATCTGTTTAAAAACTGAAGTTTTGAGCGGTACCGATCTTATTGATGAGAATGAAGACTGCACTATCATGCTGCATAAAAATGATGATATCCCAAAAATTGGCTACTTTTGGGACATCACCATGAGACATGCGAATAACAAGTTTGAAAATACGAAAACCGTATATAAGGCATCTGCAAAAAACTGCATTACCGAGGCATTTCTATAATTTTCTGATTGTTGGTTTCCGACCGCGTCGTCCTTTGCCTGTATCAACTGCGCCGTCTTTTTGTGTTTTTGCTCCGGTTTTCCGCGTTGATACCGGTAATTCATCAAGCTCCGGTATGGGGGCATCTAACGAAGGTGCTTCATTCAACATATCAATAAACTGCGAGCCGACATCAGGCATACCGGCAAGAGAATCATCTTCATCCGGTGTACCAAATGTTTGCGCAATATCCGCACGAACGGTTGAACGGCGGCGGCTGAAAGATGCAAATGCTTGATCCATAAAGCCTTTTGAAACGCCATGTAAAAATTCATTTAGCACGTTTGCCATACCGTCCAAGGTTGCCTTTTTCCGCTTAATAGACGTAATATCAACATCAAGCAACAACCCCGGCTGTAAATGGAATGGATTGATAAGATAATCAAACTTATTAAACTCTGATTCAAGAAAATCAAGCCGTTCTTCCATAATACGGCGTTCAGTCGGATACTTATGCGTATACATCTTTTTCAGCCGTTCACGCATAATAACAAGCTTTTTCCGCATTTTATCTTTTTCATAGACAAAGGTACGGTTCATCTTTTCAACCTCAGTTTCTGCCGGGCATACAAAAGAAATTTCATCCCACACTTTTGCAATATCTTTATATGCCGGTTCTCCCGTAGGTGCTTTGTACTTTTTATGAATATGCTTTTCATATACTTTTGCTAAATCTTCAAAATCAGTGATACGTTTCATAAACTTAGATTTGTCATAACGAGCCTGCAAAACATCCCAAAGATGTTCAACCTCAGCTTCAAAAGAATGAATCATTACCTCGTATGCTTTCCGTTCTTCGTTCAGCTGCGCATTATCAAAATAGCGCAACCGGATTTGATACCGCTCATCAGGTAGGTTCGCTATGTTCGGATCATCATATTCACGAAGCAGCAATTCGCGGGCATTCTTTAAGTTTTCAATATATTGATACCCCATCTTCGATGTATCGAGGATAGAGGTAAGAGAGTTTATTGCTGTGTTAAATCCTCGGTTGCGGATGTTTTCTATGTCAATAATACGCTTAACATTCTCACGTACATTCAGCTGGTCAAAGGTTTCAGGATCAATCTCTGCACGAAGATTAGAAATGCGTTCCATGAGTTCTTTTGAAACGGCTGCATAGCGTTTGCTTTCAGCATTTTCAAGTTCATCATCGGTAATCTGAGGGACTTTACCCAACTTGGTAAATATAATTTCACTATCAGTAAGTTCTTCTCTTCCCTCATCAATAATTTGATCTTTGACCTGTTCTATTTCTTTGTCGATAAGATTCAT
The DNA here is from genome assembly GCA_052173475.1 of Treponema sp. Classification (GTDB taxonomy): domain Bacteria; phylum Spirochaetota; class Spirochaetia; order Treponematales; family Treponemataceae; genus Treponema. Next base: position 19,456 of record JBQMYN010000037.1, on the reverse strand, counting down.
AAAATGATTGGAAATTAGATCTTTAATCAAATATTCTACGGTTACCTGATACTGGAAAATCGGACTGATCAATTCAGTATCGAGAATGTTTACCGATAATTTAACATCAGTAACTGTTTTCGGTTTTAAAATATTATCTTTAAATGCGCACTTTACAATTGAGTAGGCATTTTCGCCGCGCACAAATGCGCCGACATCGGTTTTTTGGCGGAGTAATGAGTTCGTCAGCGTCTCAAGATCATTAATACCCCGCTGGACATGACCTTGAAGATGTCCATACATATTAACGATTGATTTTTCAATTTCACCGGTATTAAATTTATCTGCACCGCCTACTTCGTCGAGCAAGGTTGCAATTTCTTTAGGAGTATAGCGGTTGAGTACCTTCATTTCTTCACGATCGATAAAGCCGCGGACTTTTTTTAGCATCTCATCTTCAGCCGTTACCATGTAGCGGTTAAACATATTTTGATAATTTTGGTTAAAATAGTTATACAGCTTTTCTTTTAATCCGCCCATAACATCAAGACGTTCAAGCACATCTTTTGGTAATTTTGTAGACAAATGATGCAATACTTTATTTGTTTCTTCTTCAATCAGTTGATTAACTTCTTTTTGCTGATCACGGTAATCCTGTGCCAAAGAATTCCGGGATCCGACAGCACTTGGTTTCTCCGGATGGAATACATTAGGGCTTTGAGGTAGATCTAAACTGGCCATCTTAACTTATCTCCTTACAGCAGCAAATTTATATCCATACGGATATGGACACGGACACGCTGACTATACTTTAATATATCAATCGGTATCTTAACACTATACATTTAATTATAAAAGTATTTTTTAAAATGTAAAGCGATTTTTCTCTTTTTCCGTATTTTTACTATAGTATGTGTAAGCATTCCAGCAGTTTGCGGGCTGCACCGCAGCAAGCTGCACCATTCTGCCCTAACAGTGCCGTGGAAGAATAAAATACATTCAACCAGTTCGATACCTTTGTGAGCGAACCGACTTATCAGCACAGCTGATAATAGGTTTTTCGATAAGTCCTTTAACTATTATGACTTATCGAAAAACATCGAAAATAAAGATTAAAGAGGCTATCTAAAACCTGAAGTTTTTAGACAGCCCCGTTCCCTATAGTGTGCTCGTCCGTTCAATAGCTGCGGTATCAGCAGGATATTCCAGAATAAGTCATTCCAAAACAAAAGTTTCCAAACAAGTTTATTTCAAACCGGCAGCCGTTTCGATGCGTTTAATCTTATCGCTAAAAATGGGAGTTTTTAGCGATGCCCTGTATTCTTACACATCTTGTCTTTTGTGCAGCAGCAACAACTGCCGCTGCAGCTGGTACCTTCTGTTAATTTCCCATCCTTGACGGTATAGTGTTTTGTTCCGCAATTACACGCAGATTTTTTCCCTGAAAATACACCATAAAAGTGTCTAATCAAGAAAAAAAGTGCAGAGGCAGTCAAAAGAAAAGCAATAATATTTTGAACCATCATAACCTCACTAAACTGCTTCGAGACATACGCCATTGCAAGTATATGGGTGATACACCTGCAATGGTACACCTACTCGATCTATTTTACCGGAAATGCTTCAATCCAAAGAACTGCATCTTCAGAAAGTTCTTTTCCGCCGAATTGCTTTTCACCGCCGGCACCAAGTGCTGCGAAACCCCAGTAGCCTGCGTTTGTCGGAACAAACGAAAAGTTCCCATGCTCATCGGCATTGATAACGGCAGCTCCTTTTACAGAACGCGGACTACCGATAAATTTGTTAGCTGTCATGTCAATATCATAATTACAATACTCAACTTCAATTTCTGCATTCGGTACAGGATTTCCCTTGCCATCAACTACTACGCCGCGGAAAACACCGCCAACCCATACATCATAGGGCTTAACCAAGGGAAGAATTTCAGGATACCCCTCGACAATGCGGCTTGACCAGTCGGTACTCAAGTTCCCCTTATTCACCATAACTTTCGTAATCTGCTGAATATACACATCTTCAGAACTTTCGTAGTACGGATACGGAACTGCAACCAAAACCCAGTCGCCGCCTCCGCGGAATGAGGTATCTTTATCCAGTACAAAATCAAATCCCTTACCTGAATTTTCCATAGAAGTAAACGTCATCTCTTTTAAATTTGCAACTACGTCAATTGATTTCTCTTTGTGAACAATAAATAAATGCTCAAGCCCTTTTATCTCGCCCGCTTCATTTTTACCAATATCCATAGTATGACCCGCTTCAAATGGATGGGTGAATACCAGTTTAAACGGCACAGTTTTAGCATCATCTTCAATAATTGAAGACGGGGTAAAAATCATCTGGAAGTGACTGAATGCCGATGAAACAACTGTTGATACCACCAGCGCAAAAATAACCTTCTTATTCATAATAGTAAAACTCCTTATACCGGGCATCTCTAAAAACTCGGTTAGATTTTTAGAGATGCTCCATCAGCAAAGCTGATTACGAGTTTAAAATTAAGTCTTTATACAGTAATGACTTAATTTTAAACATCCATCTAAATCATTTCCTTATTCATTTATTTTTTCTTCTTTAATACCATAAAGCCGATAGCAGCAGCGGCAATCAAGACGATCACAGCTATCAATGCAGCCGGCGAAGCGGAATCTTTTTTTATGGAATCGCCTGAGGCTGGACGAGCATCGGATGCGGCTGGTGCTGCTACGGAAGCAGAGACGGCAACTTCTTCAAGCGGCTGCGCTTCAATCCAAAGTACAGCATCTTCAGAGAGTTCTTTACTGCTAAACTGTTTTTCGCCGCCGGCACCAAGTGCTGCAAACCCCCAATACCCTGCACGGGGAGGAATAAACTCAAACACTCCTTGCCCATTTGCCAATATTGTCCCGGCTCCTGTTTTTTCCAGTTTTGGTTTACCGGTAAACGCATTTTTTTGCATATCAATAGCATAATTAATATACTCAAACTCAATTTCCGCAAAGGGAACGGGCTTTCCTTTGCCATCAACAACCACGCCGCGGAATATACCCCCTGTCCAAACATCATAGGGTTTAACCAGCGGAAGAATTTCAGGATACCCATCAGCAACACGCTCAGACCAATCGGTGCTGAGGTTCCCTTTATTGATCATCACCTTGGTAATTTGCTGGATGTACACATCTTCAGAGCTTTCGTAATAAGGTTGAGGTACAGCAACCAATACCCAGTCTCCCCCGCCGCGTAGTCCATACTCTTTATTCAGAGTAAATTCATAGCCTTTACCTTCATTTTCCATTGAGGTAAATACAATGTCTTTTAAGCCGGGGAGTAAGTCCGTTTTCTGCCCTTTATGTACAGCGAAAAACTCTTTCATGCCTTTTATTTCACCGGATTCTGTTTTACCGATATCCATTGTATGACCGGCTTCAAAAGGATGAGTAAATACTAATTTAAATTCAGCGGCAGTAGCATCCTCCGGTATAACCGACTGCGGGGTGTATACCAACTGAAAATGTGCGTACACTGAATTTACCAAAACTACAAGAAGAAGTACAAAAAATATTTTTGCAGGCTTCACTCTTACCTCCTTATATTTAGTAAAATTACTTTGAAACATGATGTTGTAAGCTGTACTATTTCAACGGCTTACAACTCGTCAACTTGAGGGAGGATGTCGCAAAAGCTCGTTACTTGTTCGACACCGCCAACAGCATAGCGTATGACGAGTTTAAAATTAAGTCTTTATACAGTAATGACTAACAGAACCGCCATGTATGTTATCGACGAGTTTCGGCGATACCGAAACTCGTCGATAACATCACATCTAAAGCTTAAGGAAACAGGTGAGCAAAGCTCACCACCAAAAACGGAAGTTTTTAGAGCTTCCCTCTAATGCTTTCTCCGTAGCAGAATAATCAACAGCACAAGATTAATACAGCTTACCAGTGCTATAAATAACGAAATATATGAAACTCCTGCAGAAGGCATAACCGATGCAGTATCTTGCGCCGTCCATTGTATAGACTGCCCTGCCATACCCGCAGCAGGCTGAATTTCCGGTGCTGTTTCTTGTTTTGAGACCGCAGGCTTAGCGGCAGCAGGCTTAGCAGCAGATCCAAAACCACCGGGAGGAGGCGGACCGTCTTTTACCACTATATGACCGGGACCAGCATCAAAAGTTACGGTGTACGGCTCACTTGGAATATCTACATCCAATTCTCCAATTTCAGGAAAAACGCCCTCCCACAATTTTTCGCCGGTTGCGACACTGGTTAAATAAAGTTTAACCCCGCCGGCAGAGGCCCCGTTAGAAAAGCCGCCTTGCACAAAAATAGTACCGTCACCGTTATCTTCTACAGTAAGCAGCGGTGTATGTGCAAAAGTAAGTGCGGCACACAGCAGCATACCGCAAGCGGCAAGCCATCTTCTCATGTTTCGTTTCATACAAACTCCTTATTAGAAAAAAAGAATACATGAACATATATCAGGGAACAGGTGAGCAAAACTCACCGCCAAAAACTTCAGTTTTTAAACAGCCCCTATTGTCAGCTTCTTTTTCTTTTAAATACCATTTATTACTATACAATGCATCAATAGCCTAGCAAACGACCGATTTGATATACAAGGGTTGAAACAATCCCTCCTAAAAACACAGGATATACAATGCTGAACAATGCCCATTTCCAGCTCTGCGCTTCTGTTTTGATAGCCATCATTGTTGCAATACAGGGAGGAAACAAGGCTATCAATATCATAATAACCAATCCATCCAGCGGTGTCATACCTGTTTCATTATTCTGAATACGGGCTTGCAATTCCGTTCCATCCGTACCGCTGCCGGCTTCCACACTATAGATAGTACCAAGCGTTGACACCAAGGCTTCTTTTGCAGCAAAAGCACCGAGAATAGCCACATTAATCCGCCAATCAAAGCCTGCAAACTGTGAAATTGGTTCAAAAAGTTTTCCAATCATTCCCAATACCGAATGTTCCAACGTTTCTTTGCGGTAATTTCTCCCGATAGTTTTTATATCAGCGGAAAGAGCACGTAAATGCTTACTCACCGCTTTTGCCTCGCTATCAATAACAGCGGTTCCCTTTACTGAAATAGCTCCGGTACGGACAAGTGCAAAAAAGAAAGGATTAGCCTGCATCCATTTTGTATAAAACGAAGTCTTTAAAGACTGCCGTTGCATTTCATTTGCAGTCTGATACGCTGCGGAGAATACTGCAAAGTCATTTTTATATGCGGCATAATAACTTTCAAAAAGCGGCATTGCAGAGCCAAGCTCAATTTGACCTTTAAGCATAATTTTTGCATATTCAGGATTTTCTAAGAAAAAGCGCACAGCAACTTTATTCTGTTCAGCTTCGCCGCCGAACCAGTTAAGGGTAGAAGCAATGCCGTATTTTTCTTCAAACTGAAAATAATCTATCAGCTGATTTTCTTGTCCGATGTAGGGAACGTATGAATTATTCACCGTACGCGCAAATTGCTCTATCGTGTCAGCTTTTTGTACAGCATACTGATTTTGACTATCCGCACCGAGCGAGGGGAATGTAATCCCTGCCCAGATTACAACGGCAACAGCGACAACCGTTGTCGCAACTTTCTTAATAAAACTCCACAAACGTTCCCATGTTCTTATGGCAATACCGGATAAGGTCGGCATATTATATGCAGGAAGCTCCAGAACAAAAGGCTCACTTTCTCCCGGAACTACATACAAACTAAAAAACTTTGCAATAATCAGTGCGACAAACAATGTAAAGAATGATACGCCGCCAAGAACGAGCCACTGATTTTGTTGAAAAAAGATACCGGTGATAAGTACATAAAACGGAATTTTTGCCATACAGTTCAAAAGCGGCAAAATTAACAGCGTTACCAACCGAGACTTATCATCACGAATAGTACGGGTAGACATAACACCGGGAACAACACAGCCACCCATAATAACACCCGACAAGATCATTGGTAATGTTGATTGTCCGTGCAAACCGAATTTCCGTAAAATTCTATCCATAATGAATGCAAGGCGCGCCATATATCCTACATCTTCCAAAAATGCAACCAAGGCAAACAAGCAGAGGAAAATCGGAACATAGTTTAAAATCATAATAGCACCGTCAATCACCCCGCTCAAGAAAAGCCCGCGTAATGCACCTTCCGTTACGAACGCTGCCGGCGGCAGTGCCTGCGATACCAGTGCACGGACAAACCGGAAGAACGGAAAGACTTTATCCGTCATCATATAGCCGAGTACAACCGTTATCCAATAAAAAACAAGAATAAGCTCAACAAGAATAAGCGGACCATACACCCGATGACAGAGAACCTTATCCACACGGTCGGCACTATTGATAGACATAGTACCGCCCCGCCGGTAAATTACTACAGCACCGGCGGTAAATGCTGCGGCAAACAGCGCAGAAACTACCGGCATGTAAGCAAAGACCGGTTGTAAAATAGTATTTGCTGCCGATTGAAAAACCGCTTGCAAAATAAAATATGTTACGGTAAAGAGTATGGCACAGCCTGCAAAAGCAGCAGTACGGGTTTTCTGGTCGATTGTTTGTTGTGTTTTCTCATCAACAGTGTTTTTGGTAACACAGGCGGAAACCAACGCACGTGCTTCTTTTGCACGGGCAATGGCGATTTCAATTTCAAAATTATGTCTATATGTTTCTTTATGTACTGCTTCAGCGTTGCTAATATATGATTTTACTGCTTCTGCATTGGAAAAAAACAACGGCAGCTCCTGTGTTACCGTTTCATCGTGTTCGCAAAGTTTTACCGCAAGCCAACGTAGCGGGATAGCATAAGGAGCCGTTTCTTTCTTACCCTCTGCTAAAAGGGCAGTAATTTTTGTAAGATACGCTTCCATAACTGTGCCGTAGGTAATGCGCATTCCTGTACCGGCAGATTTTTCCGCGTGTTCTTGAATAAGCTCTTTCAGGGCTGTTCCCTGCTGCCGTTTCTTTGCGCTGCCGGCAATGATAGGAATACCGAGCTTGCGGGATAACGCAGCGTGATCAACAACCAACCCCTGCGCTTGCGCCGCATCCAATTTATTCATATACATGATCATTGGACGCTCCATTTCAAGCAGCTGAAAGGTTAAATACAACTGGCGTTCAAGATTAGATCCATCAGTGATATTTACAATAAGGTCAGGATTCTCTTTCAGAATAAATTCCCGTGATACCCGCTCTTCAGGAGAATATGAGGTAAGACTATAGGTTCCCGGCAAGTCGGTAATATACACATCAGAACCATTAAAGACATACTCTCCTGTTTTTTTTTCAACAGTAATACCCGGATAATTCGCAACATGTTGATGCGAGCCGGTCATCATATTAAAAAGTGTAGACTTGCCTGAATTAGGCTGCCCTGCAAAAGCAATACGAATTTCTTTATTCTCTTTCATACTGCCTCTACTTCTACTTGTGCCGCTTCAGCTTTCCTGACAGCTACCATTGACCCGCAAATAAGAATATCAAAAGGATCCAGCAACGGTGCTTTGCGTATTACTTCAACTTCCGTCTCCGGTGTAAAGCCAAGACTTACTAACCGCTGCAAGGTAACGCCTGAAACGGAAATAGTTTTAATAACCGCTTTTTTACCCTGTTCCAATTCATCCAATGTCATACAAACACCCCTTTTTAAAGAAACCTCTTATCACTGTTTTCTGAGTATTCCTTTAAGAGTCGGCAACCGGCACAACCATAATACGTGCTGCAAGATTATAGTCGATTGCATATTTTGAACCGTTTACTTGAATTAGCAGCGGACCGCCTACATCAGCTTGCGATGTAATAATTGTAAGCTCCGCATTCACATCGAGACCGAAACTCCGCACACGGCTGAATTCCGCTCCATCGCCGTCAAAACGGAGTACACACGCTTTTTCACCCGTCTGCATCATAATGAGAGGAATCATGTACTACCTTACCTAATACCGCTTAAATTTAGCTGCTGCTCATAAACGGCATATTTGTAAGGTACTGCTAATTTATTTTTCTGTCAACAGCCGGTAACAAAATCTATGAAAATAGTAGCTGTCAGGGCAATACATGGGAAATAGGAGAAAAGCTCTGCATGATAGGATAATGATAGACCTGTTCGATGCTTTCTGCTTCAAAACAGACCTCATACATATAAAACGAAAGCACTTCAACGATAGCCGCCGCAGTAAAAAGGTATAGAGGCTGCCGATACATACAGCATACCGAGCATAACAGGAAACTACCTTGTAGGACAGGCGTATCGCTGCCGAGAAGATTCCGGCAGCGATATTGTTCTGCCTATAACACTTGCAGCTAAAATACAGACGCTGCTTGTCACGTATAAGAAATTATTACTTCCATAAAAACTCAGGATAATATCCTTCTTTTATTTTCTGTGCTATTTCATCTTTTACTATGATACGATCTTCAGGATAGGTCATACCGAACCAGCGTTCTGTTGTCGTATAACACTTAATACTTCCTAATCCTTTATTGACGAGCATACTCGCGCTTTCAGGAAGTAAGCACTCGGTTTTTTCGCTGGATGCATTCTCTTTTATAAAGTCATTAAAAAACTGTGCAAACCCGTCAAAAGACTTGGGCGTAAAACCAAATAAGTTCATTGAAACAGTCTCTTTACCGGTTAAATGTTCAGATATACCATCCTGCGTGGAGATAATTTCCTTTACCCCTTTATCCGCAGTATATGCTATTTTTGTATGTTCATGCATGGAAACAAGCATACCGTTTTCGATCTTGCATACACCGCGAGACACTGACCCTGATTTACTCATTGTATTTTCAAGGATATAGCCTACCATTGCATAATCACTTGAATCAGGGGCTACAGTGGAAAGATGGGTTGCCATAGTTTGATACGCCGATCGACCATAGTAATCATCAGCGTTGATAATAGCAAACGGTTCATTGATCCGGTTTTTTGCACATAGCACTGCATGAACAGTACCCCACGGTTTTTTACGATTGACCGCTTGTTTTTGCTGCTGTAGAGTAAGCAGACTGTCAAGAGATTGAAATACGTATTCAGCATTGCAATTCCGTGCAATACGGTCAAAAAGCCGCTCCCGAAAATCGGATTCAATATCTTTTCTGATAACAAATACGACTTTTCCAAAGCCATTATTAACTGCATCATAAATTGCATAATCCAATAAGGTTTCATTATGCATTCCAACTGCATCAATTTGCTTTACACCGCCATAACGGCTGCCCATTCCTGCCGCTAGAACTAAAAGTGAGGGTTTCATATATATCCTCCTAAAAATAATTATACAAAGCTGTCGCAGACTTGCTGCCGATAAGCCGGCAGCCCTACCTATATCAGACCTGTTTGACAACGCAGTTATCAAACAGGTTATTTTCAAAGTAACCTGCTCCGAAACGGAAGTTTCTAAACAGGTTTATTGTTACCGAACTATAAAATAAAACCGGTTAATTTAATAAAATTAACCGGTTAATACATCGCTATCGTTTATTGACATGCTTAAAAACAACACGCTTTTTCATTGTTGTTGTTTTATCGCCTACAGCTGTTCCTTGCAAATCTTCAGATTCAAATGCTGAATACCCATTATCCCGTTTATAATTTGCGAAGAACTCATACATAATCTTTTCAGTTTCAGCTTCTTTGTATGTGTTTTTATTTTCTTCATAAACAAAATAAAACTCTGCCCAGCTATCTGACCGATACCGCTCTGTCATATACAGATACGCATTCTCACGACCGGGCACTTTCATTTTTTGAGTTTTCGGTTGTGATATCTGCGCTGCAGCAAAACCAGCAAGCAATAAAAAGCCTACCAAAACGGCTATTTTCTTATTCATATCAATCCTCCTATGAAATAGTCCTTTTATTATATACTGAAAGGACAAACTATGCAAGATTTCAATCTTAAATCTTACTGAAAGTATAGGGCACCTTTACAAACGTAATGAGATTTTCAAGATGCACCCTAGTAAAAAAATAATTTCGCTCATATAGATAGGTTCTGAAACAGCAATTTCCGAGCAGGTCTAATTTTTATCTTGCAGCTTCTCTTTTTCTTTGCGTACTTTTTGATCCAGTATATCCATGAGTTTATTAACGCCGGCATTAAAATCGTATTCTTCCGCTGAAACATGCGCTGTACTACCTTTAAAATTAACGGTACAATCGTAGGTAAATTTTTTATCATATTTTATTTTACAGGAAATATCCACAATTAAATCCTCTGCATATTTAATGCGGTCGAATTTTTTTACTGCAAATTCTCTTTGAGCATCATCCATAGTAAACTTTACTGCCTGTACATTGATATTCATACCTAATCTCCTTATAGTATAGGGCATCTGCAAAAAACTCAGGTATACATTTTTTTCAGATACCTCATCAGCAAAGCTGATATTATCGAACAAGTTTAGTATACACCAAAAATGAAGAAAAGTCGAGGAAATTTATCATATCCGCTTCTTTTTCTTAATACCCTACCTGTAAAGTGCTGTAATATGGCTATCCGGCATATTCAGCACTTGTAAAAACTCAAAATATTTTTTATTATTACCTCTTTATGAGTATGTACAAATGCCATTTTTGCACTGAATGCAGCGGATACGGCTGCCGTAATGAATTGCCGGGAATGGGCGGAGTGTTTCAAAATGCAAATTTTATAGATAATTGCGCCGCATGGAAAAAATATCATATAACAGTCAATACTGACGGGACATTACCGCTTATACGGCTTGCACCGATAACCGGTGCAGTTGAAAATATTGGGTATGAGTGTGAAGAAACATTCTATTTTGATATAATCGAAGCTGCATTACATGCAGGCTTTTTACTCAGTATCGGCGATGGCTGCCCTGATGCAAAAATCAAAGGAGGGCTTGCCGCTTTACAACAAAATAATGCTTCTGCAGCGGTATTTATAAAACCCTATCCTAATGCACGTATTTTTGAGCGTATTGATTGGGTGCACGGTTTTGCTGACTATATTGGAATCGATATTGATGCATATAATATTATTACAATGCGCAATCTTGTACAGCTTGAAAAAAAGACTGCTGTGCAACTGCAAGAAATCCGACGATACGCACAGCGACCATTTGCAATAAAAGGCATATTTACCGAAGAAGATATTACACTTGTAAAAGAATTAAAGCCGGAAATTGCCATTGTCTCAAATCATGGAGGAAGAATAGAAACACGACGTGGCAGTACTGCTGATTTTCTTGCAGAATACGGCACTGTTCTCAAAAAATACGCACAAGAAGTGTGGGTTGACGGCGGATTACGGACATACGCTGACATTATTGCCGCTAAACAGCTCGGCGCATCACAAGTTATGATAGGCCGTCCTTGTATCACTGCCTTATTAAAAAACGGCATACAGGGTATGGAAGAGCTGTATCAGCGGCTCCATACGAAAATTTACTAGGTTACTCTATGCAGATTCGTTTTGATAAGCTGCTCGCATTAAATGGGATAGGTTCGCGAAAAGAAATACGGAAGTTATTGCGGACGCAGTGTTATACAGTCAACGGTACCCGTATTACCAATCCTGCGGTTCCGATTATACCGGAAACCGATACCGTATGTTGTAACGGAGCAGTGCTTACACTTAGAATGCATTGCTATATCATGCTGCATAAGCCAGCTGGAGTAGTTACCTCAACACAGGATCCGATACACCGCACTGTTATCGATCTGTTACCGGAGCCATTTTCCCGTATGCAATTATTTCCAATCGGCAGACTGGATATTGATACCGAGGGGTTACTCATCATCACAAATGATGGAGAATTAACGCACCGTATAACAGCACCTAAGTCTCACTGTGTAAAAATCTACTATATTGAAACAGTACAGCCGTTTACTCATTCTGAATTTGTACGGTGGCAAGAACTCTGTGCTACAGGTTTGCAACTAGCAAATGGATTGCACTGTCTGCCTGCACAGCTCGAGATTACCCAATGCCCTACTGAGGTTTCAGCAGCAAACAATTCCGGCGAGTACCGCTCACTTTTTATACATATTTATGAAGGGAAGTATCATCAAGTAAAAAAAATGCTGAAAGCCCTCGGAAATGAAGTACGGTATCTAAAACGGGTTGCAATGGGTAAACTTTTCCTTGATGGTCAGCTGCCGTGCGGTTCATGCCGCGAACTGACTACAGAAGAAATTATGCTGCTTAAAAACTCCTGCGGATAAAAGATTGCTGCAACAGGCGGGCAGCACGTACCCCCGCTCCCCTATTACGGTATTCCACTTACCGGCAGCACCTGCCGCAACAGCCACCTGCTTGCCCCCCAAAAAGTTTTTCTTTCAGCTGTTTGCCGGTTGGAGTAACGGCGAGTCCTCCTTCAGCAGTTTCCCGTAAAGAAGCAGGAAGTTCATCGCCAATTCGTTTCATTGCTTGTAATACTTCATCAGCCGGTATTGCACTTTTAATACCGGCAAGAGCAAGTTCCGCAGCGGTAAATGCTAAAGAAACTCCTGAAGCATTCCGCTTAATACAGGGGATTTCTACCAAGCCGGCAACAGGATCGCATACGAGTCCGAGAATACATTTAAGAGCAATTGCTACTGCGTGGCTGACCATTTCAGGAGATCCTCCTGAGAGTTCAACAATACACGCCGCTGCCATAGCGGATGCAGTACCGCATTCAGCTTGACAGCCGCCTGCTGCACCGGCTATCGATGCCTTATTGGCGGCAATCATACCAATAGCCCCCGCAGTAAACAGCGATAACACCGCCTGCACTTTCGGTATATTGTTTACCGCCATAAGAGCACCTAATGCGCCCGGCACAATACCGCAGGAACCCGCGGTAGGAGCTGCAACAATCTTCCCCATTGCAGCATTAATTTCCGAAACAGCAAGTGCCATTTGTACCGCATTTGAAATCAAATCCCCTGAAAGATGCTGATGCGTTTCAATGCGCTGTTTTAGGAGATAGGCATCTCCGCCGGTTAATCCGCTGTTTGATTTTACTCCCGCACAACTACCTTTTTTAATAGAATCCAGCATGACATCTATGTTTGCCTCCATCATCCCTATGAGTTCCTGCTCAGGCAGTTCCATTTGAATACTTTGATCATTCAGTACAATTTCCCAAATTGGCTTTTTTGCAGTTTCAGCAGTTTTTACAAGTTCTTCGATACTTTCATAGTGCAGCATAGACACCCCTTACCGCTAATACGGCGGAATAAAAATAACTTTTGCTACATGAGGCACTCCTTCGAGTGCTTGTTTTAACGGTGCATACACATGCCTGCCGTCCACTTGCAATGCCATAATTGCGGTACCGCCTTTTTTATCGCGGGATAAGTCAAGGCTATAAATGTTAAGCCGATCTTTCGCAGCAAGGGCAGTTACCGCAGCAATCATACCGGGTACATCATCATGTACGACAATAATAGTGGGAGATTGACCGGTAATATGTACCGGCATTGCATCTATTTTAGTAATAATGATATTGCCGCCGCCTATGGAACAGCCTTGTATGCAAACCCTATGTCCGGCAGCATCGTGTAATGTTATTTCAGCGGTATTAGGATGCGCACCGGAAATATCCGCCGTATCAAATATAATTGCGATATGTTGTGCTTCAGCGTTATCCAAACTATCTTTGATACGTTCATCATCGGGCAGCAGTCCAAGAATACCAGCAGCAAGGGCACGGTCTGTTCCATGTCCTTTATATGTTTGGGCAAAGGAACCATGCAGCCGGATATTTGCCTGTACCGGCGGTGCCCCAAGAAGCAACCTGCTTATTAAACCAATACGGACAGCCCCCGCGGTATGTGAACTGGAGGGACCTATCATTATGGGACCGATAATATCAAACACATTCATCTATACTATGCTCCAATGCCGGCAGTATTGCTGCAATGAGCTGTTCGATAGCTCCGTTGCCGAATAGTCTGACAGGTTCAAGCATCTCATTTCAAGATACTCTGTTCTAAAACTCAAGTTTCTGAATAAGTATAATCCGCTATTTTTGGAAAAAGCTGCGGGGGACTGTAATTTCAGGCATACCTTCTGAATACGGCGCAACTAGATATTGTCCAAATATAATGCGGACAGTATCTTTTTCAACTTTAAACACACTGAAAAGTGCTTCTTCCGGCACCGTACCGCTTTCTATCCATTCCGGATTTGAAGAAAGCTTACCATATTTTACCTGATCCGCTAATTGCCGGCGCGCTTCAGCAGAAAGCGTTTCCAGCCAATTTTCCGGCAGAGAAGTAAATACGTCTTTCAGTGTCAGCAGCTTTTTTTCCGCCTTGCTGTATGTAACCGGCAAAAGCGTTGTAGAGCCGTGCGCTCCTCCTGCATAAACATAATAAGAAAGTAAACAACTGATATACTGACTATCTTCATAGATGCTATCATACAGTCCGATAACAACTTCAAAATTAAGGGGAGATTCAGTCTTTCCGGCAACTTCCTTTGCGGTCTTAAACATATCATTCGTTTGGGCGAGGTGTGCCTTACTCACTATATCGGCAACAAAATTATTCAACTCCGGATGCGCCGGAAAAAGCGGGTAATCAATAGCCGCTGTATAGTGTATGCGTGTTTCAGGTAAAAACACCGGCTGCTGATTTTCAGACAATTGGGCAGCTTCTTTTTTTGGTTGTGCTGTAAGAGGAAATACAATTACAGCAAAGAAAATAATGCAAAGAGTTCTCAGTGTTTTCTGTAAAACTATACTCATAACTAGCTCCTTGTGTTCAATGAATACTAAACATATCCGATAACGAAATTACCGAGCAGATATACCGCACATAACTATATCAGGAAAACCTAAATACCTCAATCGGCTCGCATCTAAAAAATAGTGTAAATGAATAAACAGAGCAAAATTTTTCTAAAATAACGTTGCACCGGTAAAAAAAACCGTGATACACTAAAACATACCTTAGATAAGCTGATAGGTATTACAAATCTTTAGGAGGATACTTTATGGAAAAACTCTTTCAGCTTCAGGCGCATAAAACATCGGTGCGCACAGAAATTATTGCAGGTATTACGACATTCTTGGCAATGGCGTATATTCTTGCAGTCAACCCGTTTATTTTAGGCGATGCAGGATTAAATCCCGGCAGTGTATTTACTGCTACTGCAATCTCAGCGGCGGTTGCCACCATATTCATGGCAATACTTGCAAACTTACCCATTGCACTGGCACCGTGTATGGGACTGAATGCCTTTTTTGCCTATACGGTTGTTATCGGCATGAAATACTCTCCTGCCGTGGCTTTGACTGCTGTATTTCTTGAAGGATTGCTATTTGTCCTTTTATCATTTTTCAATGTCCGTGAAGCAATTGTTGAATCGATTCCGATTAACCTGAAAAAAGCCGTTGCCGGAGGTATTGGTCTATTCATTACGCTCATCGGTATGAAAAATGCTGCAATTATCGTCGACAACCCGTCTACACTTGTCGGTCTTGGGGATGTAACATCCGGTACTGCATTGTTAGGCTTAATCGGTTTAATTATTACTGGTATTTTGTACTCACTCAAAGTACGCGGCTCTATTCTCATTGGAATTCTGATTACAACACTCATCGGTATTCCCATGGGAATTACAAAACCATTTGGCGGCTGGGAAACATGGTCAATTATCAGTCTACCAGAAATGCCGCTTTTTTGGAGTTTTGATTTTTCTAATATATTTACTTTCCAGTTTTTTACTGTCTTTTTCTCATTCCTCTTTGTTGATATTTTTGACACGGTAGGAACACTCGTCGGCCTAAGTACCCGCGCAGGACTTGCAGATAAAAATGGAAATATTCCGCGCTTAAAACAAGCACTGCTTGCAGATGCAATCGGCACCATATTCGGTGCTATGCTCGGTACTTCTACCGTTACCAGCTTTGTAGAAAGCTCCTCAGGTGTTGCCGAAGGCGGAAAAACCGGTTTAACAGCACTTACCACTGGTATCCTTTTCTTAATTGCCTTGGTGTTTTCGCCTGTCTTCTTACTGATTCCGTCAGCTGCTACAGCCCCCGCACTTATCATTGTCGGTTTCCTGATGCTTGCTGCAACAGTAGAAATAGATTTTACAGACCCAACTGAGGGTATTCCTGCATTCTTAACCATTGTTATGATGCCGTTTACCTACAGTATTGCTGAAGGTATCGTATACGGGATACTTTCGTATGTAATATTAAAAGCTGCAACCGGTAAAGTTAAGCAAATTCCGATTGTTACCTGGGTGCTGTTTGTTATCTTTATTTTAAGAAACTTCCTGCACTAATGCAGAGTAAGGTCTTGTAAGTAACAGTCCAAAAACTAAAGTTTTTGGACTGTATAAAGGCTTAATTTTCAACACGGTATAAGCAACCAACTTTTGGAACAGCCCCTCGACCGTATTTTTCAGCTGCTCCGCTTTAGGGGCTGAAAATAACCCTGCCATTTCATTGCCATTCCCCTCACTTTTTTTTTCGGCAATGTAGGCACTGCACTTTTATTATATTATTCCAGCCGCCGGCAATAACATCCTTGTCTAAAAATTCCCTAAAAAAAGTCCCATATTTATTTCATCACGATAGGTTCCGTCTTGTAATTTATAGGCATTCGGTGTTCTACCCCATTCCGTAAATCCAAACTTATGATATAGGTGCAAAGCCCGTTCGTTATCGGCAAATACACCGAGTTCTATTTGCTCATACCCGCGTTTTTTTGCATACATAAGTATCTCAGTCAATAAGAGTGACCCAATGCCGCACCCCCAGTAGCGTTTTTTTACTGAAATACCGAATCCCGCACGATGTGCAACTTTTATTCTATCGGTACGAGCTTCTATCCCGCAGGTACCAGCAATTTCACCATTCGTCCATGCGGTAAGCATGAGTTTACCAGCTGAGGTTTTAAAATCCCGTAACAGTGCTGTTTCCTCGGCAATCGTAAGCGTAATTTCTTCAGGATAGCGCATCAGAAAATAGCTTTCACCAGTGGTAGCCCGTAAAAACAGCAGCATCTGTGAAGCATCTTCCGGTTCTGCACTACGAAGTTCGCCTGTTATTCCACTTAGAAGTTGAAATGATTTTTTTTCATATTGCATTTTATCAGTATATACAAGTTTCCCCGTGTATGCAAGCACGATTCAGGATAGGATAAGGACTTCCGCATTATAAAAATATTAGACGGCTCTATTTTCATTCGTCATGATATTCAGCAAGTAACATTTTTTCTTGTTTTCGGTCATGCCAAATTCCTAACAAAATAGGCTGCACAACACTTTTTTTACTATAGGGAACGGGGATGTCATTGCCGGCGGCTCGCCCAAAATATACATTTATGTATATTTTGGGCTGCAAGTTTGCAGAGCAAACTTATTACTGTTTGGATATTTTTCTTTTTATCGGAAAAAAGAAAAATATCCCCCCTAACTGACTTTGAACTTCGAAACCTCCCCTGCCAGCCTCTCAATCGCGCTTTTATTCTTTTGCGTAATCTCGTTTACTTCATGCACGGCGTTGTTAATCTGTACCGCGCCGGATGCCATTTCGTTCATGCTTTCGGTTATGATGCGGGTAAGACTGTCGAGTTTTTGCATTTCTTCTGCAACACCCTCGCCGCCTTTCAGCATTTCTTCTGAACCTGCCTGTACTTCCGTCGTTACCGTGTTGATGCTCTTAATTGCGCTCAACACTTCTTTACTGCCGTTTTCTTGTTCTCTCATTGATTCAGTCAGCCGTGCGCTCATTTCTTTTACCTGCTCCGCAAGGGTGAAAATCGCATTGAATTTTGCTTCTACGGTTTTTGACGAGGCGGAGAGGGTTTCAATTTCACCACTCAAAGTTTTAAGCGTTGCGGTGATGGTTTTTCCTTGTGCAGATGACTCTTCGGCGAGCTTGCGGATTTCGTCTGCAACAACGGCAAAGCCCTTACCCGCTTCTCCCGCATGGGCAGCCTCAATCGCTGCGTTCATCGCCAACAGGTTCGTTTGAGAGGCAATGTGCTGGATAACGCTGCTTGCTTCCATGAGAGACCCCGATTCTTCGGTAATTTTCTGTGTTACCGTATTGGATATTGCCAGCGTTGCCTTACCGTCGCCGGTTGCAGTTGTAAGGTTTTTAATCGCCTCATCAGTTTTATCAAGCGTTCTGCCGGTAGAGTCGATATTTGCAACCATTTGTTCAACTGCACTAGATGACTGAGAAACAGAGGCTGCCTGCGTTTCAATGCTGACATTCAGCTGCTTAATCGTGCGAACAATTTCCTCGACAGTTGCAGCCGTTTCGGTAACGCTTGCCGCTTGAGTCAACGCCTGTTGCTTTACCCCGTCGATATTGGCACTGATTTCATTTACAGCACTGGCTGTTTCGGTCATGTTGGAGGCAAGTTCGTTGCCGATTTCTTCCATTATATTTGAATTGATACCAACTTGTCGGATAGAAGTGCCAATTTTAGCAATTGTTTCATTGAAGTATTCAGAAAGTTCGGCTATTTCATCATTGCCATGAGCGGGAAGTCGGATGGTCAAATCGCCATCGCCTTGGGCTATATTTTTCAATGCGTTACTGGTAAATTGCAGCGGCTTACTAACATACCGTCCGACAAACAAATATAACACAATGATAACTCCAATTAAAATAAGGAGATACTTAATCACGGTTGCAATGAGGGCGCGTTTTGCCTCGGCGGTAAATACTGAGAGAGCTGTTGTAGAAATAAATGACCAATTTTCTGCAACGCCGGATACATCAACCGGCACTAAAATAATTTCTGAAGCCAGCCCTGTCGTCCGTAATGTAATTTGCATTTCAGAAACATCTTTATGCGCATTTGCTTCAAATCCTTTTTTTAAATAGGGATTTTCGTCAAAAATATTTTTGATAATAAATGAACTATCCGTACCATGCGCAACAATCGTACCGTCTCCACTGCATAGTACCTTAAAATTATATGCTGTGGTGCCGGTAATTCCAGAAAGCTTATCTTGCAAAAATGTTACATCAATATCGGCATCCACCACACCAACAGCTTTTCCATCATGCATAATCGGAATAGAAAAAGTCGTTAAAATAACCTCCCGATCTGTATAGTCTTTAAACGGGGGAACCATTGAAGCTTGTCTTGTCTTAATAGGATTGGTATACCAACTTTCAAAATTACCCTCAAAGTTCACCGAACGGACACTAACGGTATTACCGCTTTTCGATGCATAGGGAACAAACCGCCCATCTTCCTTATATATGCCTTTGATGAAAATGCGGCATCATTTTCATCAAAGGCATTAGGTTCAAATAGTGCTGCAAGACCCGTCAACGACGCATTTTTTGCTAAAAGCTCTGTAAGATATGCCGCCACACGATCGCGATCTCTGCGCTGTGGAGGTAAACTAAGTTCATGCTGAATAATACCGTCTACAGCCAAACACGTCTGATACACTTCCCCAAAGGTGCGTTCCAGCTCTGCTGCTAACAGCTGGTTTTCTGCTATCATATCTTT
>JBQMYN010000036.1:0-21564 GCA_052173475.1 Treponema sp. | reverse complement strand
CTTTAGGACATTATACCCCCCCCCCCCCCCTAGAAATGTCAAGAGGTAAAACATAAAAAATGCAAAAATTTCAAAAAAAAAGTATTTTTTGCTAAAATTCTGATGCGTAATTGGATTTTCTAAGAATGATTGATAGGCACTTTGCTGTATGCTTGCAACTAATACCTTCATACTGTATCCTGTATTTTACTTTCTATGCTTAAATTACTCGCTCTTCCTGCTTTATTCTACAAACACATTACACAAGAGCAATCTTACTATTTGAATACGAAACACTGCGCTTGCTTGCGTTTCAAATAATCTTTAGTTATACTTATAGCATGACAACAAAACACTTTCATATTACCGGTATGAGCTGCTCCGCTTGCTCCGCACACGTAAAAAATGCAGTACAAAAAATCCAAGGAATTGATTCAGTAGAAGTTAATTTACTCACAAACAAAATGACTGTGAATTACGATTCTGCCGCTGTAGATGCGGATAAAATTATTACTGCGGTACAAAAAAGCGGCTATGGGGCTTCTTCTTTAGAAAATACACAAACTGATCGCACTGCTGAAACAGCAGATAAAAGAGTAGATGCGGAAGATGCTGCTGCAAAAAATGAAAAAAGGCAGTTTTTTATCTCACTGTTTTTTCTTCTCCCGTTGATGTATCTTTCTATGGGAAGCATGATAGGTTTGCCCATACCATATATGCTGCAAGGTGTGCAAAATGCCATTGCACTTACCTTTACACAGTTTCTGTTTACAATACCAATTCTTTTTTTAAATAGAAGATTTTTTTCAAACGGCTTTACTGCACTTATTCGCGGCAGCCCTAATATGAATACCCTCATTGCAATGGGGTCTAGCGCAGCATTACTTTATAGTATTGTTGCTCTTTACCGTATCAGTTATGGTATTGGGCATAATGATACTGCACTTGTACACCGCTACATGGCGGATCTGTATTTCGAATCTTCTGCAATGATTTTAACACTTATTGCTCTTGGAAAATTCTTAGAAGCACGGGCAAAAAAGAAAACTTCCGAATCACTGACAAAGCTCATACAATTATGCCCAAAAACAACCCGCGTAATCCGAAATGATATAGAACAGGAAATCACTGTTAAATCGCTTATGCAGGGAGATATAATTATTATCCGTCCGGGAGATATTATTCCTGTAGATGGTGTTATTACGCAAGGTTATTCTTCTTTAAATGAATCCGCCCTTACGGGAGAAAGTCTGCCGGTTGAAAAAATAGAAGGCGACACTGTATTAAGCGGTTCAATAAATCTTTCAGGCTCTTTTATGTTCCGTGCCGAAAAAGTAGGCAATGACACCACGCTTGCAAAAATTATCACCATGGTTGAAGAAGCCTCATTATCGAAAGCACCGGCTGCTAAACTTGCTGACACAATAAGCCGGTATTTTGTACCCGCTGTTATATTAATTGCTGTTTGTACATGTCTTATCTGGCTCTTCGCTGGTGCTTCATTCGAGTTTGCATTTTCTTCTGCACTCTCCGTACTTGTTATTTCTTGTCCTTGTGCACTTGGTCTTGCCACACCAGCTGCAATTATGGCAGGTACCGGCAGAGGCGCACAGCTCGGTATTTTGATAAAATCTGCTGAAAGTCTTGAATATGCCCGCCGCATTACTACAGTTTTACTTGATAAAACAGGTACAATCACCGAGGGGAAACCTGTTGTACAGCAAATTACATCATTTGCTCCGGAATTTTCAAAAGATGCTATTCTACATATAGCCTTTAGTTTAGAATTTTTGTCCAAACATCCGCTTGCACACGCCGTTAGTACAGCAGCAGAAGAAAAAAATTTTAAACCGTTAAAAATAGATAATTTTCAAGCACTGCATGGAAAGGGGATTACCGGCATCTATAGCGATACCTTTATACCCGCTCTACAAAACGGTACTTTTATCGCTATCGGTAATGAAAAATTATGTACAGAACTACATATTCCTATCTCTGAAACCATAAAAGCACATATCGAACAATGCGCAGAACAGGGCGGCTCTCCTCTCCTTGTTATGATTGATGGCGTATGTGCAGGATTAATTTCTGCATCTGATTCGGTAAAAAAAGGAAGTATTGCAGCAGTGCAACAATTCCACAATTTAGGTATTAAAACTGTTATGCTTACTGGCGACAATAAAAAAACAGCGCAAGCAATACAAAAACTTGTAGGTATAACAGAGTGTAGTGCCGAATTGTTACCCGATGAAAAAAAAGCTGTAGTAGAACGGTATCGGCAAGAAAAACACACTACAGCATTTATCGGGGACGGCATTAATGATGCACCGGCACTTATATGCGCTGATTTAGGTATTGCAATAGGAAGCGGGACTGACATCGCTATTGATAGCGCAGATATTGTTTTAATGAATAACAATCTTGAAACGGCTGTTACTGCCATTTTACTGAGTAAAGCAGTTGCCGGAACAATTAAGCAAAATCTATTTTGGGCATTATTTTATAACTCTCTTTGTATTCCACTTGCTGCCGGTGCGTTTTATACGCTGCTCGGTATAAAATTGAATCCCATGTTTGCAGCTGCTGCAATGAGTTTTAGCTCTATCACTGTTGTACTCAATGCACTTCGATTAAGCTATTTCAAACCCTATGCAAAAACTACGGATACCACAGGGCAGCTCTAAAAACTCGGTTAGATTTTTAGAGCTGCTCCATCAGCAAAGCTGATAACGAGTTTTGATTTAAGTCTTTATATCATAATGACTTAAATCAAAACATCGCAGATTAAATCTATGGGCAACCTCTAAAAAACTGAAGTTTTTAGAGGTTCCCAACACAAAGATTCTGTTTTTGTCGATTTATTCAGTACAGATGAAAAAGCAAAAGAGCGGTTTTTGTCGCTCTACAATGCTTTGCATGGTACACAACTGCATGATGTTTCCCTATTAGAGAATATTAAACTTGAGCAAGTGATGTATATGAGCCGCTCAAGCCGATGCATCCGTATATCGGCTTGAGCTACGAGTTTTTGCTCACGCAAAAACATCGCTGCTTCTTAAAACAACCGCCGTCCGTGGCGGTACTGAAACGACTTTTGCAAATAGACGATGCAGATACAAGGAGTTGGACAAAAAAGTACCGCAGGCGTATCTTTGATACGTTGAGGACACTTTTTTGTCGTATGACGCAGTAGATACGCCGTATATTTTCAAAAGAATCGGAGTTTTATGTCTTTTATAATGGAATAGAACCATATCCCTGTGATAAAACACTGAAATTATCCCAGTCATTTATCGAACAGAAAGAACAACCAAATTTGGAATTAATTGTCAAAGTAGTAAATATAAACCGTCATACTGAGCATCCAATATTGGAAAGATGTACAGCGATGCATGAATATAGGACACCTCTAAAAACTCGGTTAGCTTTTAGAGATACCTTTCATTGTATTACTTTGAAAAATATGCGTTGTGATATTGATTTTTTTGCAAAATGTTAGTATCTTTTGACATATTTAGATAATAGATAAGGAGTTATACAATGAAAGCATGGTCTCAGTACTTTGATAGTTTCAAAGGTGAATATTGGCGTACAGGTATTGATGTACGCGATTTTATTCAAAATAACTATACACCGTATACTGGCGACGATAGTTTCTTAGTTGCTAGTACTGATCGGACAATGAACATTTGGAATAAACTTACCGAGATGTTCAAAGAAGAAACAAAAAAGGGTGTGTATGATGCAGAAACCGTTAAACCGCAAGGAATTGATACTTACGGTGCGGGGTATATTTCTAAAGAAGACGAAGTTATTGTAGGTTTACAAACTGATGCACCTTTGAAACGGGGTATTTATCTTAAAGGCGGCTGGCGCATGATTGAAAAGGCACTTGAATCCTATGGATATACGCTGGATCCGCTTACCAAAGAAATATTTACCAAATATCGCAAGACTCATAACGATGGTGTTTTTTCTGCCTATACCGATTCTATGCGAGCTGTACGAAAATCAGGCATTATTACCGGTCTGCCGGATGCTTACGGACGCGGGCGCATTATTGGTGACTATCGCCGTGTTCCATTATACGGTGTTGATAATTTAATTCAAGAGCGTAAAGAGGCACTGCAGCAGCTTGATGTTGATGAATTAAGCGAATCCGACATCCGGTATCGTGAGGAAATTAGCGAGCAAATAAAAGCACTTGAAGCTTTTATCCGAATGTGTGAAAGCTACGGCTTTGATGTGCGCCGTCCGGCAGAAAATGCGCATGAAGCAGTACAGTGGCTGTATTTTGCATTCCTTGCTGCAACAAAAGATCAAGACGGGGCGGCAATGTCTATTGGGCGGACTTCAACGTTCTTAGATATTTTTATTGATCGAGACATCCGCGAGGGAAAACTTACCGAGACAGAAGCGCAAGAACTGATAGATCAGTTTATTATCAAGCTGCGTATCATACGGTTCCTCAGAACGCCTGAATACAATGACTTATTCTCAGGCGATCCGACGTGGGTTACAGAGTCTCTTGGCGGTATGGGCGTAGACGGCAGACCGCTCGTAACAAAGACTTCGTTCCGGTATTTGCATACACTGTATAACCTTGGTCCTGCGCCGGAGCCGAATATGACAGTGTTGTGGTCAAACCATGCACCGGAAAATTGGAACAAATTCTGTGCAAAGGTTTCGATTGAAACTTCTTCTATCCAGTATGAAAATGATGATTTAATGCGTCCGGAATTTGGTGATGATTACGGTATTGCGTGTTGTGTTTCTCCTATGAAGATAGGAAAGCAAATGCAGCTGTTCGGCGCACGTGCAAACTTGCCTAAGTGCTTATTGTACGCTATTAACGGCGGACGTGATGAAAAATCCGGTGTGCAGGTCGGGCCTGCATTTAAACCGATTACTTCGGAATACCTTGAGTATAATGAAGTAATGGAGCGTTTTGAGGATATGATGAAATGGCTTGCAGGCGTATATATGAATGCACTAAAAGTTATTCACTATATGCATGACAAATATTCGTATGAAGCCTTTGAACTTGCATTACATGATCCTGATGTTGAAAGAATACAAGCAACAGGAATTGCCGGTCTTTCGATTGTAGCAGATTCACTTGCTGCAATCCGCGATGCAAAGGTAAAGATTATCCGCAACGCAGAGGGGCTGGCGGTTGATTTTGAGCGGGAAGGCGAATATATCCCCTACGGTAATGATCATGATGCAACAGATCAGCTCGCTGTTATGGTTGCACGTAAGTTTATGAATTATCTGCGCCGCCACGAAACATATCGCCATGCAAAAGCAACTCAGTCTGTGTTGACGATTACTTCTAATGTAGTGTATGGAAAGAAAACCGGGGCAACTCCCTGCGGGCGCTGTGCTTGTGAACCATTCTCGCCGGGGGCAAACCCCATGAATGGACGCGATACCAATGGTGCTATTGCATCGCTTGCATCCGTTGCAAAGTTACCGTTTGAAGACATTGGCGACGGTATTTCTTATACCTTTGCTATTGCGCCAAATGCACTGGGTAAGCAGCGAGACAATCGAGTGGATAATCTTACCTCGCTGCTGAAAGGGTACTTTACTCCTGATGGCGGGCAGCATTTGAATGTTAATGTGTTTGATCGGGCATTGCTGGAAGATGCAATGGAAAATCCTGAAAAATACCCGCAGCTGACTATCCGTGTTTCAGGCTATGCAGTAAATTTTGTAAAATTGACACGTGAGCAGCAGCTTGATGTATTATCCCGTACTATCAACCAATCTATGTAAGGTACACGAGACCTATTCGATAACACTGCTACCGAATAGGTTGATAAGGGGCTGTCCAAAAACTAAAGTTTTTGGACAGTTTCCTTACGAGAAACCTGTATGCAAGCAGGAACGCTGAGCTGCTTTATGCAGGTGGTGTACAAGAGGGGGTCGCCGTAATAACAAATGCACCGTTTGTATCCCCGCAAAAGCATCTTTTGAAGCGGGAGCGGAAAAAGAATGCCGGTATTGCGCAGAAGAGGTGCATTTTTATGGAGGAGAGGGGGAGACTTCCCCCCTTAAAACTAAATGGCATATATTCATTCTTATGAAACATTCGGAACAGTTGATGGGCCGGGATTGCGGTATGTAGTATTTTTACAAGGGTGTCCGCTGCGTTGTCAGTATTGTCATAATTGTGATACATGGCACCGTAAAGATGCGCGAATTATGGAAACTGCCGAGCAAACATTTGCACGTATCCACAGATATAAGCACTATTATTTGTTTGCAGGCGGTGTTACAGTAACCGGTGGGGAGCCGCTTGGTCAGCCTGAATATGTAAAAAATCTGTTTATGTTGTGTAAAAATGAATCGCTGCATACCGCAGTTGATACTTCCGGTTATTATTTGAATAATAAGGTGAAAGATGCTTTGACATGTACGGATTTGGTACTGCTTGATATTAAGTCGATTGATGAAGCGCAGCATGAGGCACTGACAGGCGTTCCGCTTTCCCGTGTGTTGGCATTTTTAGAGTATTTAGTTTCGATTAACAAACCGATATGGATTAGGCATGTCGTTGTTCCCGGTATTACTTATAATACCGCACTGTTGGAAAAATTGGCTGATTTTATTGTACCGCTTCCTAATGTAGAGAAAGTAGATATTTTAGCATACCATACGATGGGTGCGTTTAAATGGAAAGAAATGGGCATGGCATATCCGCTTGAAGGAGTGCCGCCCCTTGATCCCGATGCTTTTAAAACAGCAAAAGCTATTTTTAGGGAACGGGGGCTTCCGCTTACTTCGGAATAGTGCGGGATTTTTTTATGGGTAGGGTTTGTATTCGTTTATCATTGAAAGATGCGATACAACCGATCTACCGTCTGCCATTTCAGCAGTAACTTCTAATGCTTTATCAATGCAGGCAGACGAATCGGCTACTCCGTGCAGCGTGATCGAGGTGTCTGAAACTTCAGCATCCAGAAAGTAAATTTGCAGTCCGAGCTGAAAGGCAATATGATTTACAATCCGCTGACCGATAAGCAGGTGGGAAATACGCTCTATGCCTTGCTGTTCTTCTTCGGTAGATATAGTATGCAAGCAGGCGTGCCTGATAATACTTGAGGCTGCGGCGGGGGTTACAAAGTCCGTATTGATAACTAGATGATAGTGGCACGAGTTATTATAGTCTTTGTCGAAAAAACATTTATGGAATCCTTCGCGGTTGATGTCGCTTTCCGTCATAAGAAGCCGTGCTTTTTTTTCTGGCCAATCAAATTCTTTCATTAAGCGGGCAATGCGTACTTCATCGGAGGCAACTAAGCGGACAGCATAGCAGCCGGGTATGTCTTCCAGTAGTGCAAAGCCGCCGCGTCCAATAAAGATACAGTTACCGTTTTGTGCATACCGATAAATTATTTCCCGCAAGTAGTCTAAATATTCATCACGATTACGGGAAAGCGATGCCCAAAATCCGGGTTTCCGCTCATCATAGTGTTTCAGATTGGCTTCTGAAATACCCTTTTTGATAAGCTCTTGTTCCAATGTTTTTTTATCTATAAAGTTATAACCAAGTAATTCTGAAAGTTCTTTTGCGGTTTCATCGCCGTAGGAAGCTATTTTCCGCGAAATTGCTATAATTGCCATAAAACCTCCTTATCTTATAGAATAAAGCTATTTTTCCATTCTGTCAAAGAAAAAATCCGATGGGGTTACCGAACAGGTGGGGCTGGCATTGCCAGCCCCGTGTACAAGTGCTAAATCGCGCAAATAGCACGATTTAGCACATTGCAGTTCAAGGTAAACAAACGTAAACCGGCACAGACGTACATGCTGTCTGCCGTTATTACCGAGTTACAGCCTTAAACACGGCAATGGAGTGAGGTTTTACCCCGTAATTGCTATTAGGACCATTATATAGCGGTGCATCTTTATCGAGTGCAACATTATTGTACATTTTGCAGCTCTCATCCTTTTCTGCCCACTCGGCAGTGTTGATAATACATACCCATTTTTTATTGTTGGGTGCGCTATCAAACTTGAATTGTATCTCTTCGGTGTGCATGTTAATGCAGAGCATATAGTCCGTTCCGCCTGAAACCTGAGACCCTTTAATGTGCATCCGGCATACCCAATCATTTGAATCGGAGAACCCGGTTGAACCGTCAGCTTTTGCAAATTCAATCGGTACGGTATAATCCGCTTGGCGAAGTGCCGGTTCATTTTTACGCAAGTTTATAAGGTACTGTGCAAACAAAAATAATCCGTTCTTATGGTCATGGTTACGGTCAGAACCAATGTTGTTATGATAACCGCCTGGGACTCCTTGCGGCGTGTCAGTGTCTAACATATTGTAATTATTCCATGTCGCA
Source organism: Treponema sp. (assembly GCA_052173475.1). Classification (GTDB taxonomy): domain Bacteria; phylum Spirochaetota; class Spirochaetia; order Treponematales; family Treponemataceae; genus Treponema. The sequence continues at coordinate 13,228 of JBQMYN010000036.1, read as the reverse complement.
AGGCTGTCAAGATTATATGGATTGTTGTTTCCATTTTGTGTTCTGCCAAATTCATCGCCGTACACAAGCATGGGAACTCCGCGCGAGAACAGCAAGAATGTCAGAGCGTTACGAATACGCTGCCGCCGCAATGCATGATTCCCGCCGGAATCACTGGAGTCATTATTGTCGTTGCCACCGTCAGAAGGTCCGAACGGCCAACCATTTCCGGTATTTTGCTGCTTACCGGTATAGCTTACTAAATCCGCAAGGGTAAAACCGTCATGTGCGGTAATAAAGTTTACTGATTTACATGCCCCGCCTTGATCATCAAAATGATCCTTATCACCATACAGGGCGGCAGGATAGCCGATTTCGTTGCTATTTGCAGCACCTATTTTTATGTGGTTTACATAACGGCGGATAGCATCGCGGTAGCGGCCATTCCATTCTCCCCATCCATAGGGGTAGTTTCCTACCTGATACGCATCCTCGCCGCCGGCTGCCCACGCCTCTGCAACAACTTCAAGCTTATTTTCCCGTGCATAACGGCTTATTTCAGTCAGCAGTTTTGCTTGCGGGTTAAACCACCACTTATTCCAGCTGGTGCGTTCCTCTTGTCCAAGAACAGGGGCAAGGTCAAAACGGAAACCGTCAACGCCCATTTCTTCCGCCCAGTATTTTAATGAATCCATAACAAAATTATGTACCGGCGGGTTATCACAGCGCATATTGTTTCCGCAGCCGGTGGTTTCATAATAATACCGTTTATCATTGGGAACCAACGCATAATACTCACTATTGTCAAAACCACGGAATACTTCGACACCGGCAACCGAGGGATCCTCTTTATTCCATAAGCCGCCTTCTCCCGTATGGTTATAGACTACATCAAGGTACACCTCTATACCATGATCATGGAACTTTTGTACCATATCTTTAAACTCGCGAGTGGGGCCGCCGGGGGATTTATCATAGGCATAGCGGCGGTCAGGCGCAAAGAAGCCATAGGTCATATAACCCCAGAATTGTGTGAATGCGTCCGCTCTATCATCAGGGTTTCCATCATTATCGCTTTCATGCACGGGCAGCAGCTCTATGGTATTAACACCTAAGCCTTTAAGGTACGGTGCCATAAGTGCTGCGCCTGCATACGTACCGCGCAAATTATCAGGAATATCCTGAATGCCGTCAAAGCCGTCAAAATTACCGAGTATCGCAGTAAGAGAAGAAGAAGACTGGTGCTTTGTTAAGCCGCGCACATGGGCTTCGTAAATAATTGCATCTTCTTGTTTAACGGCTCGGTAAGGCGTAACCGGTGCGGTATCTTCCAGCACAATGGCTTTAGGAGCATAAAGTGCAGTATCAATGGTGCGGTATTGTCCGCCGCTTGCGTAAATAGTTCCGTTTTTTCCGTTTAAGGCATCTTTGTTTGATTTATCATGGGATAATTCACGCGTATATGGATCAAATAGTACCTTGTTGGGGTTAAAACGATTACCGCTGCCGTCTACATCAGATTTAAAACCTACTTCGGTACCGGGCTGCCAAGCTTCGTTGTATGGCCAGTTTGCCCCCCATGCACGAAATGCGTAGTAAATCGGATAGAGCTTTGCACGGGAAACATCGAGCTTTGCCCGCCAAATATTATCGTTTGGATTTTTTTCCATAAAGACATGGTAAACCGCTTCTTCACCGTAGGGAGCGCGGTAAATTTCCAGCAGTATTTTTTCAGCATGTTTGGAATACACCGCAAAGCTAATTTCGCTGCCAGTCTGTTTGCTGCCCAGTTCCCATGTCTGATTTTTCCAGCCAAAGCCTGTTCCATTTCCATTCAAATCAATGGGGTCAATTTCAGCAAGGAATAGTGATTCGCTTTCTGTAACCGTTACTTTGGCGATTGCAGATGTTTTTCGTGCTACAGTGTTTTGTGAAGCAGTCTCATTTTTATTTGTAACCGTACAATAGTAATAGTATATTCCTGTTTCGCGCTGAGAGCTTTTCAGCGTGTTTTTTATACCGGAATATACAACTGTACCGTTTTCAGTATTCGGTTGCGAAGTACGGTACCACGTATACGCAAGTGTTCCTCCATCTTGAGAAGCTGCATGGATAGTAAGCGTAAAGGGAGTATTCCGGCGAACTACATACGTGGTATTAAAATTTTGAATAACCGGTTCCGCAGCATTTTGCTCCGGTTTTGAGGTAACGGTAACAGCAACTGCTTGAGTATTTCGTTTTTTTTCTTTTATGCTGCCGGAAGCCTGCGGATGAGCATTGGTAACCTCGCAGTAATAATAGGTTTCGCCCTCATCTGTCGGAATAAATGAATAGCCGGATTGCGTTGCGTCTAGTATTTTTTTACCGCCGGTATTATCTTTACACGGTGCTTGATACCATTGATATGAAATCTGCCCATAATCGGGACTGTTGGCTTTTACGGTAAGGGAAACTTCGGTATTCGGCATAACCCGTTGATTGGCAGGCTGAACAATAATACTGGGTTCTCTGATTGAAAATGACTGCACAAACTGTACCGGCATTACATCAGAATGAATGGATGCTTTATCGCCTTCACTGTTAGTATTAGTAATAACACAATAGTACATAGTGCGGCTTACGACTGATGAGTACACCGTATATGAACTGTCGCTTGCTCCGCCGATAGGAGTACCCCCGCCGCTGTACAAACTTTGAGTGTCCCGCCGATACCATTGGTACGAAAGTGTACCCCCGTCAGGACTTTCTGCTGTTATCTCTAATGTTCCGGTACTCCCAAGCGGTAACAGGATACCCCTTGTCTGCTCCGTAATAACCGGCACCCGTACCGGCGTAGTATTGGCTGCCGGTACTTTACACGCCGCTACTGCAATCAGAGCAGCAAGCAGCATAAAAAACCGTCTAACTATTTGTTTCATCTAAAACATACTCCTTACATTTTTTACCATATTATCGAGCTGTCTAAAAACTAAAGTGTTTGGACAGCTCCCTTTTGCGGATAACCCATTACGGTATTTTTTTGAATACTGCTACAGAATAGCCCCCGACACCATAATCGGTTTGCTGATATTCTGTTGTCCTGTCGTTATACAGATTATCCTCTGCCTTACTATCTTGGTGTTCTGCCCATTTAGCAGTGTCAATACAGCATGCCCATTTTTCATTCTCTGTCTTTGGCAGGTTAAATTTAACATTTTCTTTCCACATATTGATACATACGCAATATGCAGCATTACTTGTTTTCACGAGGACACGGCAGCATTTATCCTCAGTGCCTAATGTCTCGCCTTTCTCTTTTGTAACAGTGTATTGAGCATCGTTGAAAAATGCAGCATTTTTGGAACGCCAGTCAAATAATGTCTTGGCGAATAGATAAAGACCGTTTTTATTATCGTTATGGCAATCTGAACCAAGCTCTGTGCAAATATGATCGCGGTTAAGATAATCGTAGTCGTTAAAAAATACTCCCTTATCATCGTTAGTAGTATACACAGTAGTTGTGGTACCTTGGGAAGCACCGAACTCATCTCCGTAAGTGAGCAGCGGGCTGCCTTTTGAGAATGCAGTAAGAACCAATGCATTGCGTACCCGAATGCGGCGCAATTCTTCTACAGATGTGCTGCTAATATCCCCATTATCCTTTGAATCAGTAGATACCTCGCCCGCATTACCACCATGTGATACCATGTCGGTGAGGCGGTAGCTGTCGTGCGCCGCCATAAAATTAACCCCTCCCGCCTTATTAAGCATATTGGTAACCTTAACAGCGGGTTCTTTGTAGTTTAAGTAATGGCGTGCACCATCACGGAAATCATTATTCCATGCTATCCAACCATCTGCAAATGTTCCGGTTCCTTTACTATCTTTTGTTTCGATAATACATTTGCATTTTTTACTGGTTAGGTACTCTTTGATAGACTGAAGCAGCGGAGCCTCTTGGCTAAAATCCCAGTTAGTACCGGTGCGTCCCAGTGCAACACCTGCATTAAAGCGGAAGCCGTCAATGCCCATGGTTTCAGTCCAATATTTCAGAGAATCAAGGATAAGCTTTTTGGCAGGCTCGCTTGTGCAGTTTATGTTATTGCCCTTACCGGTACTGCACCAGTAGTCTTTTTTGTTGCCGTCGGTTAAGGCATAGTAGGCACTGTTATCCAATCCGCGAAGCGATTCAAGCCGTGCTTCGGTTTTATCATCATTAGTACCGTCCTCGCTGGTGTTGGTATACGGCACATCGAGAAAGACTTGTATGTTTGCTTCATGGAATTTTTTTACCATTTCTTGAAATTCCTGTGCTGCTTTTTCTTTGTCCTTTGCATATTTTTTTGCAACAGCAAAAAAGTTTGCAGGGGCGTAGTCGTTATACCCTGCGGATTCAAACACCGGCATGAGTAAAACAGTATTTATGCCAAGTCCTTGCAAGTATTTAATCATCTGTGCTGCGCCGGCATACGTGCCTTTTTCTTGATCGGGAACCGTACAGCCTTCAATATTGCTTACTCCGTTACCGGTAAAGCCTTTTACATGCAGCTGATAGATAACTTCACCGTTTAGTTTGGAATCAGTGGATTTTTGAGTAATACCACTATTGGTTAGCTTTTCAACCACCACCGATTTCGGTGCATCCCGCCCGCTGTCGGTAGTGCGGTACGAGGAACCGCTTTGATATGCCGTAGTTACGCCGCTTGCTATGGTATGCGACAGTTCCAGCGAATACGGGTCTGTAAGCAACTTATTGGGATTAAAGCGGTTTCCAGCCTCATCAACGTCGGATTTAAAACCTGTATTTGAGCCGCGTGTCCATACAGGATCGAGCGTCCAGTTCGGTCCCCATGTGCGGAACCCGTAATAGACTTTTGAAGCAGTCGCTGTAGTTTGAATTTTTGCTCGCCAGATATTATCGCTTGAATTTTTCTCCATAAAGAACGCTGCTTTTACTGTTGCAGAAGCTCCCTGCGGCTGATCATAAATTTCCAGCATGACTAGTTCAGCGTGTTCCGAATACACAGCAAAGGTTATCTCGTTGCTGGATTTTTTACTACCCAGTTCAAAATCTTGTGTATCCCAACCGAAGCCGGCGGCATCGTTGTTCAAGTCAACCGGTTTAAATGTATCGTCATAGTATACACTCGCCCATACCGGAGTGGTAGACACTTTTAGGTTGGTATTGTTGCTGTTTGCTACTTCGCAGTAGTAGTAGAAAGAGCCTTCTTCTGTAGCTTTGTAGGTAGCTTGAGTTGCAGTATCAATTTTTTTAGCACACGTTTTGCTGCTATCTATACATTTATACCATTGATATTGAGCGGTTCCGCCTTCAACAGTTGCCTGAACGGTAAGCGAAACACCGGAAGCCTTGTTATTGTGTCCGCCGGTAGGCTGGTGTGAAATAACCGGCGTCTTAGGAAGAATGTCCACAACAGTAAGGGTAAATTTTTTAGAGCATACTGTTTTTGATCCCAATCCCTCTTTTGTTACCGTTACCGCACAATAATAGGTATATGTACTAGGAGACGAATTAGTAGTGAGGGTTGTTGAGGTTGTATATGCCGCTTGGTTACTTGTACCTTCTGCATTACTATTAGCAGGAGAGTTGGAAGTACCGGTAGGCGGTTCGCCGGTCTTCCATTGATACGTTATGCTAGCACCTTCCGGCTGGTACATAACCTTAACAGTAAATGTTGCGCTGCTGCCTTTTTGAACAGTAGCCGACATTTCGCCTTCTTCCCGTACTTCCACTTGCGAAAGGTCTTTAATTTCTTTTACTTCTACTTCATACCAGTTTGAATACATGCGAGCCTGTGTATGCTTTTCTTTTGCAGCGGGATTTGTGTTTGTTACCAAACAACGGTAGTACAGCGTACCAGCTACCTCGCCATGAATCTGTAATGACGGCTGTGTTGCTCCCGGTATATATTCTGCATCAACGTCATTTTTTGTAGAACTTTTATACCATTGATAAGTAAGATAACCGTCGTCAGGACTTTCAGCACTAATGGAAACAGAAACACTTTCGTCCTTTAGCAAAACTTTTTTGTCTGTAGGCACATTTTTTGTAATGCGCGGCTGTTGTGCAGGCAGTTTTTCGGTATGCGTTGTATAACAATAAACCGGAGAAGTTTTCTTAGCCGTTGTATTGTTCTTTGTATTTGTTACTTCGCAATAATAGTAGATAGTTTTTACTTCATCAAGCTTTGCAGGATAGGTTACGGCTGTTGCACCGGCAATTTTTCGTCCATTGGTAGTTTCTTTTGTATCATTCCAGTACCATTGGTAAGAAAGAACCCCGTTATCCACAGAATGCGCTTCAACTTTCAGCCAAAATACGGTTCCTGTACGGATATTTTGCTCCATATCAGCAGCCGGATAGGTAATTTCCGGTTGAGTAGAAGAAGATGATGAAGATACTGTAAGCGTAATCAGCTCACTGCATCCTACACCGGTATAGGCAGTAGCATCATCAATTTTCAAGGTATTTGTTACCTTGCAATAATACTTTGTTGTTGCCGACGGCTGTACGGAAATAGTTTCTTTTGTTCCATTATCTGACTCGCCTATTACAGTTCCGCCTGTCGCCGTATTTTCAGTTGTCGTATACCATTGGTAAGAAAGTACCCCGCCGTCAGTAACGGTTGCTGCTACCGATAAGGGAACTTTTTCATGTGCCGATATAGTGCAGCTGCCGTTTTTAACGCTAATCTGAGGAGTTTCAGCTTTCGTAGGAGCTGCGCGTTTTACCTCAACGCTCACCACATTTGATACGGCGATTGCAGCACCTGAGGCACTAGCATTTTTCACTCTGCAATAATAATAGTATGTCTTTGGTATTGTTTTACTGGCTTGGAAAACAGCCGCATCAGCACCGCTTACCGGTTGGGGATTAGCCCGCTGCGGATTGTCAACTTCATACCACTGATACGACAGTGTGCCAGCCGTTTGAGCGGAGGCTGTTGCTTTTAAAGAAAATCCGCTGCCTTTCCATGTTGATATTGATGCAATATTTTCTATATAGGGCGTTAAGCGGGGATCATTGGTAATGCCGCTTGTATTTTCAATGACAGTAATTTTCTGATGAATAGAATCTCGATATACGGTTGTCCGACCGGGTTCTTTATGGTAAACACGGCAAAAGACTTCAACGTGTCCAAGCTGATCGGTATTAACTTGCATTTCTCCGCTGCTTCGCTCAGCTATCCATGAAATATTTTCTCGATTATCTATTTTAAACCATTCATACGAAATAGAACCGCGCTCCGTAGGCGATTTTGCTGAAACAGATAGTTTCAAAGGATTAAACTGTTGGGGTTCTAGTATTTCCCCCGATAAATCCGAGGTAATTATAGGCGGTATTCCCGTAGGGGTACTTGCTCCTTGTCTACAGGCAGCGAATACAACGAGACCGCATAAAATTAGTAGAAATAATTTTTTCATATTTCCTCCTCTGTACTTGATAAAAATAAAATAATAATTAGACTATTTTATCACAAATTTTGAATTTGTCAAAAGAAATTTTTATAGAGAATCGCTAAAAACCGGCAATGAATAGACCTATCCGATACTTTTGCCGGTGAACAGGTTTAGAGAGGCAGCTTAGCCATTAGGGGCATCATCTTGCCGGATATAAGAGCCGGTGCCTGTTTTTACTACTTCGATTTTTTGCGGTATCCGTGTTTGCAGCTCTCCAACGTGGGAGATAATTCCCACCATTCGGTTTCCACGGATTTCATCCAGAATACTGATTGCATTCTCCAATGCTTTTTCGTCTAAGCTGCCGAAACCTTCATCAATAAACATTGAATCAATGTGAATGCCCCCTGCCCGTGCCTGAATAGAATCGGCAAGCCCCAATGCAAGGCTGATTGATGCCATAAAGGTTTCTCCTCCCGATAAACTTGCAGAAGGACGGAGCTGCCCTGTCTGTGCATCGGCTATTTCTAAGTCAAGCCCCTTGTAGGTGTTGCCGCCGCCTTTCTCACCGCTGACAATAAGGCGGTACTGTCCATCGCTCATGCGCTCTAACCGTTTATTTGCAAACAGTGTTACTTCATGCAAAAAGCGGGAGAGAATCCATGTATCAAATTGTAGTTTACGGGGATTCGTGCCATTCAAATCATTTGAAAGTTCAACAGCAGTGTGTGCTTTTGCCAGTTTCTGGGATAATTGGCTGTTCAAATCTGTATATTGACGGTTAAGTTGTTCCTGTTGCAGTTTTTCTGCTTGTAGCAGCTCAAGCCGTGCCTGTATTTCGTCATACTGCTTTTCAAGTATTTCTACCGTTTCTATCAGCTTATCAAGATCTTTTGGCTGCGCGAGGCTCAGCTCTTTTTCCAAACTGGCAGCTGCTTGCCGGCAGCTTATAACCTGTGTTTCAAACTGCTTGATTTCTTCTTTCCACTGTGTAATATCAATTTCATTGCAAAGTGCTTCGGTAAGTTCTGCTAAATTTACAAAGCCGGCTTCGCGTAAATGCTGCTGCAACTGAGCGCGCTGCTGCGTACAGCGGCTGCTTTGTTCCTGATACTGTATTGTTGCAGCGGAAAGTTCTCCTTTAAGCCGTTCACGTATTCTCTCTGTATCTGCAAGGTCTGAATGATACGTTGTAATAGCATGTTTTATCTCTAGCAGCATGGAGCGGCACTGTTCCATAGCGGATTCTGCATCTTGTGTTGAAAAAATAGCGTGCGGCAGTGCTGTGTAGATAAGGTCAAGCTGTTTTTGCTTTTCAGCTGCTGCACCGCTCACGGCACTGAGCCGGACTTCGCAGTTGTTTTTTTCTTGTAACGCTGCATTATGTGTCTGCTGAAGCTGCTGCTGCTCTAGTTCAAGCGGTTTTTTGCTATGTAAGGCTTTTCGCGCGGCGGTATATTTTCGGGAAATGTCTTCGGTTTGCCGTGCAGTTTCCGCAAGATAACAAGCTGCTGATTCAAGCTCATCAGGAAATGGCTCGCCATGCAATTCGGTGTGCTGCTTTTGCAAATCTGCCCATGCTGCCGCTTGCTCGTCATGCTGCAGCTGATAGTTTCTAAGCGATTCTTCTGAGGCAGCAAGGGTTTGTTGTTCGGTCTCTTTTTGTTTTTGCAGTGTTTGCAGGCTGCGTTTTTCAGCTCCAATGCGTTCATCAAATGAAAAAAGACTTACATGCTGCGGTTGCGCCGGATTAGGATGATGAACGGAACCACACACGGGGCATGGGGCATCGGCTTTCAATGTTTCTGCAAGAACTGCTGCGGTTTGCTGCTGTTGAGCGGTATCCTTTTCGTGTTCAAGCTGTTGGATATTTTCTGTGCGAATATCCATGTCTTGTTGAATACGGTCTACAGAATCCTTTGCCTTTTGCCGGACTGCTGCATAGTTTTTTAAAAAGCCGCTAATACTGCTTTTTTTCCTAAGCAGCTCAATCAGTTTTCGTTCTGCAGCAAGTATTTCTTGATACTGCTGATAGCTGCTTTGATATTCTTCTAAATGATCTATATCGACTTGTAACATTGCTATTTGCGCTGCTACCGCTTGCAAATGCTCTTCCGTAGATTGCACTGTCTGTGCAGCAGTGTGCATTTTGCGTTGCAGGACACGTTCTGTTTCCCGTTCGCTGCACAGCTCCTGCTCAAGTGCCAGTGCTTTTTCGAGCGCAGCAGCACCAGTTGTAAGTTGTTCTTTGAGCAGCTCTTTCTGTGCAATATCGTCTTTCTGTTGTTCTAAGGCGATTAGTTTCGCTTCCGCTTCTTCGATACGGTTTTGCGTCTGTGCAATAATTTTTTCTGTTTCTTGCAGTGTGTTCTCTAAATCCTGTAATTGCGTAACTTGTACTGCCAGCGGAGCTGCACGCCGTGCTTGTTCAATTTTGCGCTCTAAATCTTTGATACGTGCTTCACGCTCCTTACATGCAGCCAGATTCTCGCAGACAGTTTCATATTCACGCCGCTTTTCTATAAGAATTTTCTCCTGTTCAAGTTCGGTATTTTTTGTTTTAAGCTCTGCGAGAATAGCACCGTGCCGGTTGCGCAGTGCTTCAATATCCGCCTGTATACGCACTTGCCGGCTTTCAAATGCAGTGCTGTCAAATTGAGTTGCAAGAGCAGCTAAACTTTTTTCAACTGCATTAACCTCCTGCCGTAATACATCTGCTTGGTTTTTTGCTGCCTGCATTAATGCGGTGTATTGCGCAACCGGAAAAAGATTTACTAAGGTTGTTTTTTTTTCTGTTGAATTTGCCCGTAGGAATTGAGCAAACTCCCCTTGAGGCAGTAGAACAATGCGCGAAAACTCTTTTTCGGATAGTTTGATTAAATTTTTAATCTGCTGTTCTGTTTCTGTTTTATGAGCCGAGGAGCGCGATACCCATGCAGCGTTTTCAAACTCTTCTAACAACACTTCTTCCGGCGTTTCGGTTTTGTTGCCTTTTTTTGTATACGGCAATTTACGGGTAATGCGGTATAATGCAGCACCAAGGTAGAAAGATAATTCCACCCAAGCCTCGGCATCTTCTTCCGCATACTGACTGCGTAAATGCTTTGTGATGCCTGCTCTACCGCCTAACGGCTTTCCATAAAAGGCATAGGCGAGTGCGTCAAAAATTGTTGTTTTACCGGCACCGGTTTTACCGCAAATAAGAAAAATAGACCCCAAATTATCAAAATGAATAGTATGCGTATCTTTGAACGGTCCAATATTGGTTAATTGTAATGTTTTAGGTCTCATAGGCTATCTCTTTGCATAATTGAGTAAATGAGGCGGTCTTTTCTTCATGTACTTCATTATTGATAAGCATTTCAAATGCAGCAAAATTTTCAGTAATACTGCTGAGATCATGAGTGCTGTGGTGCTGCATAGTTTGCATTTCCTGTTCCCGCAATGCTTGCTGTGCTAAAAAACTAGCTTGCCGAACAGCGAGGATGTATGGGAAACGGGGACGAAGCAGCTGCATGGGGTTTGTTACCACCGCTGCATCCGTTAAGGTTATTTCAAGATATGAATCTGTATAAGCATTATATTGTTTACTGTCAAGGAAATCTGTGATACTGCCCTCCAGCCGGTGTAATGCCCTAAACGGCTCCAGCGTAATCGGTGTTACTACAACAGGGAACCCTGCCGTATTGCAATCAATTTCTACTGAAAGAACATACTTTGTATCAGAGGATTCATCAAACGCATACGGAAACGGCGATCCTGAGTAATACATCCGATCCGTTACTTTTTGATAGCGATGCAAATGTCCTAGAGCTGTATAGGTAAAGCGTGAAAAAAGAGCCGGTTCTACATATTCGGCAGTTCCAAGAAATGTCCGCTCGCTGGAAGAACTACTGCCGCCCAAAGTAAAAAGATGTGCCATCAGCACCGACGGTATCGCCGGATCGATGGAGCGTTCCAAGATTCCGGCAGCATGTTCAGCCATTTCCGCTTGTGAATCGCCAATTTTTTCGCCGCTGCTATCAGTTGCCCCCCTAAATGCCCCAAAACTCAAAAAAGGCAAGAGATACAAGGCTGCTTTCTCTCCATTATGCAGCAGCATCACTGGTTTACTAATTTCAGCGGTATTTTCTGCAATAAATATGCGCTGATTTTCTAAAATTGTACGGGCAAATGCCAACCGCTGCGGCGAATCGTGGTTGCCGGGAATAATACACACTGCTGTATCAGGACAATCACGGCGGATTTCAGCAAGAAAACTACTAAACAGTGATACTGCCTCTCCGGAAGGAATAGCCCGATCGTATACATCCCCTGCAATAAGCAGGGCGGCATAGTCATCGCGGGTAAGAATTGCATGAATAGTATGCAGCATTTGTTCTTGTTCAACAAGCAGCGGCATTTCGTGCAGATATTTTCCTAAATGTAAATCGGCGGTATGCAGTAACTTCATATCTGTATACTTTATGCAGAATAGGGAGTTATGTAAAGAGCAGGGCATCTCTCAAAACTCAGGTATAGGACACCTCTAAAAATCTAACCGAGTTTTTAGAGGTGCCGCATCAGCAAAGCTGACAACGAGTATTTTTTATAAATTGTTATATTTTATAAATTGTTATAATGTAATAATTTATAAAAAATACGCCGCAAATAAATCTAAGGGAAGCTACATGTGAGCAAAGCTTTCTTAGCTTACGGTTTTTTTAATAATTTCGGCATACCGAATACCAATAGAATAATTATCACAGCAACACCAGCGATAATATGCCATAGAGATATTCCTTGTCCTGGTATGGGTTTATCAGCTGAATCGGCATGAACGGTAAAACCGCTTGCCGGAGCAGGACCATTTTTTGCGATAGTGTGTCCCGGTCCGCCATCAAATACTAAATAGTACGGTTCAGCAGGAATTTTAATAGTTAAGGTACTGGTGTCAGGAAACTGCATAGTTTCAATTACATGGTCGTCGAACTTACTTTTTACAATGAGTGCCATACCGGATGCATCTTGCCCATTTGAAAAACCGGCTTTGACATACACAAACTCTTCATCATTATCTTCAATAATCAGTAGGGGACTATGGGCAAAAACCGGCAGCAGGAATACACTTAATACACAAACAAGCAAGCCTCGTTTTTGATTTTGGGTCATAGTTATGCCTCTATCTGCTTTACCAATTTAAACGATAACACAACAGCGATAACGGCAGCAGGAACCTGCATGATAAAGGTAATAACCCCATTCATTACATCACCTTGCGCAATATGTGCTCCGGCATGGAGTCCATTCAGTACGACAGAAATTAGTCCAACTGCTGCAATAATTTTCCATCCGTTTTTTGACTTAAAAATATAACATAAAAATGCAGGAAGAGCTGTTAGCAGTGTGAAAAAAATCATCATTGCAATACCTGAAGAACCATTCATTGTGCGCATCGTTTCTTCCAGCAAAGCCTTATCCATACCGGGTGCCATCAGTGCATGAATAGCGATGTGCAGCACATACCCGAAAAAGCTAAATGTGTGTAGGCCGGCAATTTGCAAGCGGCGAAACAAGAGAGCGTTTTCATCTTTCATCATAATAACTCCTTTAAAATAAGTTACCTAATACTTACATAAAATATATAAATGGTCAATAGCCCCGCATATATTGAGCAGGGATTCCGCATTTAAATTATAAAGTTATAGCCTATAATAACTTATACATTTTTATGTTTTTGTTACATTTGATACCTAAGTTATTAGCATACAATGATTTAGAAAATTATAATGCAGGAATCCCTGTCTCTGTTTAACCGCAGGCATTGCATTTTACTCGTTCATGCCGTATACTTTTATGCGTATGGAAG
>JBQMYN010000035.1:0-21844 GCA_052173475.1 Treponema sp. | reverse complement strand
AGCTGTTCAACAAGATGGCGGGAAGCACGGGAATCAGTGGTGTCGTACAGCCAGTTGTGATTGAAACAGGCGATGGTATTTTTGTTGCCGCTTGCTCCGATGACGAGACTGTAAAAGCTCGTGTCCTTTGCTTTTTCTTGTTCGATAGCGGTAACAAGATCATCTGAAAGATTGTCCATTACAAAGTCCGAGATCATCAGCACATCGGCATTTTTATAGCCTATTGCCCCATCCTTACCTGCAAGCATATTGAGTGCTTTCCGCAGTGCAGGTTCCGCATCGGTTCCGCCGTTAAACGACATACGCAAAAAGCTCACTAGTTTTTGCAGGTAGTTGCCTCCGGCTGCGTTCGTCAATTCCATATCTGCATTCGGTTTTACTTCCAGCGTTTCAATATCTGTGGAAAACGAGATGATATAGCAGAGCCGTTCCTGTTCAGCTGCAATCTTTGCCAGTGCAAATGCTACTGTTTTTGCGATATTTTCCGGTGTCCCGTGCACGGAGCCGCTCGTGTCAACGCAGATGATAATCGGTCCCTTGGGTTCTTTCTTTTCCATTGTTACCTCTTCTTGCGCTATTCGTTCTTTTGATTCTGCTTGCTCATTTTGATAGTCAAAGGACTGGAGCTGTTTTTGCGCAAACTTCAGCTGAAAGAGCTTTTTTGCAGCAGGATTTTTCAGCATGGCAAGTTCACTGGGAAGTGCAGCGGCAATATCGTTGGAATACTTGAGTCCGTTTATCTCTCCGCGGTATGCAGGCTGAGGATGCCACTCTGTTGTTATGACAATTTTATCCCGCAGTTCTTTTTCAAATACCGCTTGTGCGCGGCTCTGCCTGCCGAGAAGGTCTGCAAGTTCCTGCAGCGATTCATCTTGTTCCAAGAGTTTGGCAAAGGTGTCAAGAATTTCAAACCCGCTTGTTTCAAAGGGATGTTTCGATAAATCCCAGAGCCGTCCGAAATTCTTGGTAAACGGCGAAAGCAGTTTTTCAAGCCGCATAAAGTTTTGTATTTTTTTATACAGCTCTTCCAAAAACTGCTTACGCATCTCATCGATTCGTTCCTGCTCCCATTTTATTTTGCGTTCGATGAGATTTTTCTCCATATCGGCAATAAAGTTTCTCCGTAACACTTCAAGCTTTTCCGGCGATTCCCATCGAATCGTGTCGCTTTCAGAATTTTCCGCTTTCTGCGGTGCGCTTTTTGCATGGAGCATACTTGCTTGCTCATTTTCTTTGCGAACGTTTTCTGCCTGTGTATTGTCTATCCGTATGTTTTCTTCCGGTACCTTTTGCTCCGCCTCTGTCGGGAATATTTTCGAGGTATTGTCTGTTTCACTATCGGTGATGCGTTTTTGTTCGGCAAATGCTTTGCGGTAAAAATCAAAGTCCAGCGTACTTTCCTGAATATATCCACGTTTTGAATCGCTAACTGACGGAAGGCGTTTATAGTGATATTGTATTTTTGACTTTTCCGCAGAAAGATCGGCTGCAATTTCTTCTGCAGACTGCTTTTTCTGCTGTGCAACGAAGATTGTCTCATCGAAAAACGGATTTTCTTTTTCCAAGTCATGGTGTGTTTTTTGCAGCCATTCCAAAAGATCGGTCTGAATATTTTCTGAAAGCCCTTCGTGGGTTTGCATGTACTCTTGTACATCTTGCGTATGCAGAATTTCGGAAAGCGTATTCTGTGCAACTTGAGCAAACTGATTGTGCGGAAAGTCAATGGGGATGTCTTCCGGCGCAACAGGCTGAATAGCATCTTCGATTGCGTCAACTAACTGCTTCCGTTCACGGTTCGAACCGAATGCCGATTCAGGAGCGGCTGCATTTTCAAATTTCCGCTTTTTCTTCGATTGCTGTTTATAGCGTTGAATATTTGCGTTCAAATCTTCTTTTATTTTTCTGATGTTGGAAAATAGTGTGCTGCACAGGTTGAAAAATGCAGTATCGCTTAAATCTTCTGTTTGGTGTGCAGTTCTGTTCCGTGTTATACGGAGCGGTTCCCACCAATGAGGTTTTGAAGAAAACCATACTTTTGTTAAGCATTCTCGTACTTGCTGCATTTTTATTTGCAGCCATGCACGCGATTCTTCATTGATTGCTGTAACATCGGAAATACCGGAAGGGTATTTTTCAGTAATTTCTTCAATAGGGAGCAATGCTTTTCTGCTATATTTTCTTGAATTTCTATCTTTTCTCGTCATCAGTGTATCCTGTTTCTATTAAAGCTCTAATCTCTTCCATATTATCAAATACAAATGAAACCATCGGTGTCAAAAATCGAGATTTCTTCACCGTCGTCTGCCATAGTGTATGCGCTTTTGACCTTTGAACGGCGATCCCATTCCATAAGCTGGGCTATTTCGCTAACCGCATAACCGGTTCGCTTTGCAAGCCATGCTTGTGTTTCAGGATGCTCGATGTCTTTCCCATAATGTGAAGCATCGGAACACAGCTGTTTCCATTTCCGCCGTTTGTTCTCCGGCAGTGGAATGACTGCGAAGGTAAAGGTATTAAACTCTGCATTTGCCCGGGTTATTTCTTGTTTTAAGGAGTGTGCAAGATAGTGAATGTACTGTTCTGAGGTTCCTGCATAGCTGCGTATACTGCGGTTTATGCAGTCCATTATTTCTACAACAGCATTTTCCATTTTTTGCAGGTTGAATGTAACTAACGCCCAGTGCCATACTGCATCTGCCAGCTTAGTCCTCAGGGTAAGAAATTCCACACAGGAGGTATTGTTAGTATGCACAAACGGAAACAGTTCCGCTGCAATTTTTATAATCTTTGCTTCCAGCTGCTTTTTACCATATACCGGAAAATGCGGATTGCAGCCGGCACCGTCTGTACACAAACGTCAGGCACAATCAATGTGCAAACGAAGGCACCTCAATTCGACCTGACGCACGATATGTAACACAGCACCATGCCCGACTACCTAAAATACTTTTGCAATCAGATCAAAGCAGAATAACCGCAAGGAATTGACCTCCGCTGCTATTCTTTATAGAATACTGCCCATGCGTGCAACAAAAGCATTTATTCATTTAGATCATTTACAGCATAATATCCATCAAATACAACAAGTAATCCATCCGAAAACAAAAATCTGTCTTCCGGTCAAAGCGGATGCTTATGGGCATGGCGCAATAAGAACAGCAATTGCCGCTATCAAAGCAGGCGTGTCATATTTGGCGGTTGCATCAGTCCAAGAGGGAATTGAACTCAGAGAGGCAGGCATTGTTGCACCAATTATCTCGTTGAGTTTACCAATTCCGGAAGAAATCAATCTTATTATTGATTATAAGCTTGAGCCGATAGTAATTGATGAATCATTTATCAATGAGCTTTCCCATGCTGCTGAACTCCGTAAAAAAACTATTGCAGTGCATTTGAAAATTGACACCGGTATGAGCCGTATCGGCTGCAATGCTGAAGAAGCAGTAAAACTGGCAACTCAAATAGGGAGGGCACGTTTTTTACACTTACAGGGCATTGCAACCCATTTTGCGGCATCAGATTCGGAAAATGAAGACGATACGCGTTTTACACAGTCGCAGTTCGCACTATTTCAACAAACTGTTGCGGATGTCCGCAAAGCCGGTATCGAAATCCCCATTGTTCACGCTGCTAATTCCGGTGCAGTGCAGCACTATCCTGAAATGCAATGCGATATGATCCGCCCTGGACTGATTGCATACGGGTATATGCCGCTGCCGTCCACAGCCTCTTTTACAGTAAAGCCGGTTATGGAATTGGTAACGCAGGTGGTCTTGATAAAACAAATTCGCAAAGGCGTAAGCGTTTCGTATGGAAGAACGTGGACGGCTGATAAAGACACCTATATTGCAACCTTACCGATAGGATATGCTGACGGGCTTGTCAGGGTGTTGTCTCCCGGATTAAAAGTACGGATAGGGAATGAATTTTTCCCTCTTATCGGCAAAATCTGTATGGATCAGTGTATGATAGACCTGGGTTCCCGCCCGTGGGTACAAAGGTGGGATGAAGTATGTATTTTTGGTGCAGGTGCAGCGGACAATACAGCAAAAACGCTTGCTGATATTGCGCACACAATCCCCTATGAAATTACGTGCGGTATTCATAAGCGTGTGCCGCGTGTATTTATCACAAACGGAAACGCATAACGGGAGAATGGAGAGTAGGTCAACTTGCGAAACGGCAGCATGCAACAGCTGCTCAAAATTGATACTTTGTTTAGGGATTCGCATGATAAAAAATATTAGACGGCTCTATTCTCTTCGTAATAATATTCAGCAAGTAACATTTTTCTCTTGTTTTCGGTCATATCAAATTCCTGACAAAACAGGTTGCACCACAGTCTTTTTTTGCTATAATAAAGGCAGGAAATAAAACGATGGAAAAAGATTTTGACGAGCTAACCATAGCTGATGACAAAGTTAAGCAATGTACATCCTGTACATTACTTAACTTTGTCATCCATAGCAGGTCATGGAAGAACCGGAAATCATTAAATCGAGAGTGTTGCGGGGTAAGATAGAAACAATAACCGATATTGAGCTGCAAAAGACGATTGACGATGCAGGAAAAGCCAAAGGCATACGGTTTGACGTGAGGACAAAAGATTGTAATGGACGAATTTATGACATAGAAATGTCGTTTTCCGATAGACATCCGTGTCTATCGGAAAACACCGCTGCTGCATAGAACCACCGCCATCCATGGCGGTACTGAAACGGCTTTTGCAAATAGACGGAGCAGGTGCTAGGAGCGTGCAAAAAATACCCGCAGGCGTACTTTTTGTACGTCAAGGATTGTTTTTTGTGAAGCGACAACGCAGATGCCCGTCTATTTGCAAAAGGAAAGGAGGGAGTATATGCCGGTAAATACCCTTGAACAGGATGCACGGAATGACGGATGGAAAGCAGGTCTTGTACAAGGTCTTGCTGAAAGCTCTCACCAAAAAGCACTTGAAACAGCCCGAATATTAAAGCAATTAGGTGCTTCTGTGCAAAAAATCGTGCAAGTTACCGGTTTCACCATACAAGAAGTGGAAAAACTATCTTATTGATTAATAATTCAGGAAAGAACATGGTACTTATTATAATGCGGAAGCCCTGATACTTTGTTCAGTGATGCCTCGTAAGAAAGGCATAATGCCGTTCGCACCAAGTAAGAAATAAAAATTGGAAGGTATATTCTATAACAATGAAAAACAGTCGATCCGCTATTTTTAAGCGGCAAAATGCAATTTTACAGAAATTAAATACTCATGACTCTATTCTTATTGAGGAGATTGCAAAAGAGTTGAATGTTTCTGCACTTACCATTCGTAGAGATCTTGATGAACTGGTGGAGAAAGGGCTTGCAGAACGTTTTTTCGGCGGTGCTAAATTAACTTCTCGGCATTTAAGTGCTGATCCCGCAGCCACAGACAGTTGTTCATTACATGAAATAAGAAAAAAGCACATTGCCCAACGTGCAGCACTGCTTGTGGAAGAAGGAGAAACTATTTTAATCAATAGCAGTACAACAGCTTTCTATATGTTTCCTCTACTTGCACAAAAGCATATTACGATTATAACCAATAATGCGAACGCATTACAGTTTGCAGATAATTCAAAATTTGAACTTGTTTTTACCGGAGGCGAAATTAATACCTATAAGCATTCAATGGTAGGTACGTTTGCCCTTCAAACATTAAAGAAAATCCGTGCTAATAAATGCTTTATCGGTGTAAGCGGTATTAGCGAAAACGGCACACTCAGCACCGCTGTATTGCAAGAAACAACGGTCAATATCACTATGATGAATCAATCGAATAATGCTGTTATTATTCTTGCCGATAGCTCTAAAATAGGTGTACAGCACAACTTTGATATTGGCTCTCTTGAAACTGTAACACATATTATAACCGATTCAGGATTGAGTACCCCCCAGCGAGATATGCTGGCATGCCATTCAGCTGAAATTATTATCGCAGAATAAATCAAAACTGATAACGAATTTAAAACTCACTGTTTCACACTCCGCTTTAGCGGATATAATAGGGACACCTCTAAAAATATAATCGAGTTTTTAGAGGTGTCCATCAGTTCCTTGCAGAAAAAGCCGATAGGCTTTCAGTTTTTGGACAGCCCCATCCGTATTCCTACTAAGAAATTTACATTTTGAACATATTATATAACAAATAATACATTTTCTTCTTGACAAATACAAAATTCGCTCTTAAAATTATCTTATAAGAACTTAAAAGAATTATTTATGAATAAAAAGTCTTTAATTATTCATAATATTCTTATATGGAGTGATTTATGAGCAAAATAGACGAAATAACACGTGAATCATGGATTTTAGAGACATTTCCTGAATGGGGTACATGGTTAAATGAAGAAATTGAACATGAAACGGTTGCCCCTCATTCCGTATCTATGTGGTGGCTTGGCTGTACTGGTATGTGGCTAAAGACTCCCGCAGACTGCAATATCAGTATTGACCTTTGGAGCGGAAACGGTAAGCGGACACATGGTAGTAATACCATGAAACCCGGACACCAAATGGCAAATATGTGCGGTTGTAGAACTCTTCAGCCGAATTTACGGGCAATTCCTTTTGTTATTGATCCTTTTGCTGTGAAAAAGGTCGATGCAGTATTAGCAACGCACTACCATCAAGATCACATGGACCCTCATTTTGCCGCCCACGTGGTAAAAAGCGGGATTATGACAGTTGATGAACACGGAAAAGAACGCCCTGTTCCATTTATTGGACCCAAAAAATCAGTGGAATACTGGTTGAAATGGGGAGTACCCGCTGACCGATGTATTACAGTAAAACCCGGCGACCGGATTAAAATCAAAGATATTGAAATTCTTGCTTTGGATTCTTTTGACAGAACATGCCTTGTTACTACTGATGATACAACGGAAAACAGGGAAGAGCTTACCGGTATATGCCCTACGGACATGGACGATAAGGCGGTTAATTATTTAATTACCACTCCCGGAGGTACAGTATATCACTCAGGAGATTCTCATTATTCTATTTATTTTGCAAAACATGGCAAAGATCACCATATTGATGTTGCATTTGGTGCTTTTGGGGAAAATCCTGTTGGTATTGCCGACAAAATGACCGCTTCGGATATTTTACGTATGGCAGAAGCACTTCGCTGCAAAGTAGTTATACCTATTCACCATGATGTATGGACAAACTTTATGGCAGATACCAATGAAATAAATGTCTTGTATGAGATGAAAAAATATCGTCTCGGTTATCAGTTTCACCCATTTATTTGGGAGGTTGGCGGTATATATCGGTATCCGCAGGATCAGGATAAACGTATGTACCATCATCGGCGCGGTTTTGAAGATTGTTTTGAACATCCTCAAAACATTCCATTCCGCTCATTACTGTAGGTTACTATGAAAGCACTAAAAAAAGTCATCGGCTCATTGGAAAAATGCTATGCTGTCTCTCCTCTACGTTACGACGGTACGGAGTATATGCTGATTGCAGCCGAGAAAGAGAATGAATGCAGACTCTACAGCATGGATGGGCAGCACATTAGTACAGTGTGGAACGCTCCCGGCGGTACGATGAGCCTTGTACCGCTCAAGTATCCGGATGGAGCATTTCTTGCAACGCACCGTTTTTATTCGCCAAATAACGCCGCAGATGCTGCTATCGTACTTGCCGTACCGGAAAAGCAAGAGACGGCACTGGAAGCAGTACAAACCTGTACTCAACAGATGCAGTCCCAGCCGGATCCAATCCGTTGGCAGGTGATACCGGTACTGCATCTGCCGTTCCTGCACCGTTTTGATATGCTTGAACGGAATGGCATCCGCTATCTCATTATGTGTACGATTAAATCACAGCATCGGTATACAGATGATTGGTCGTCAGGAGGAAAGGTATATGCCGGCATCCTCCCTGATGATCTGACAGCCGAGCAAACGGGCGGACATACGCTGCACATAGGCGTATTAAAAGCCGGATTAGTTAAAAACCACGGCTATACCAAGGATATACACAAAGGTATAGAGACAGCGGTTATTTGTGCTGAAAACGGTGTATTCCGCTTTACACCGCCTGAAACACAAGGCGGCGCATGGACAATAGAACAACTGCTTGATACTCCCGCGTCAGATGCTATCTTCACTGACTTAAACGGTGATGGAGAAAAGGAGCTGCTGGTGATTGCACCTTTCCATGGTGATACGGTGAGCATCTATGAATACTCATGCGGTGCATACCGCTGTGCTTATACCTATCCTGAACCGGTAGAATTTGCTCATGCTATTACTGCCGGAACGGTATTCGGTACAAACTATATTTTTATTGGACACCGGAAAGGAGCGCAGCGGTTATTAGCGTTTTATTATGACCATACGCTCAGTCAGTACACCGCAGATGTACTTGATGAACAGGCTGGAGCTGCAAATGCCTGTTTTTTTGATAGAGCTGATAACCCATTTTTAGCAGTTACAAACCGCGAGCAAGATGAAATCGCCTGTTATACATTCACACAGTAAACCTGTTCGATAACTTCGTTGGCGGACAGGTTTACAAGTTCAAATTATATGCAAGGAGGCACTGCTATGGAAATAGTAATTGCGATTTGGACGTTTTTTCAGAATAATATTCTGACAAAACCCGCATTTTTTGTCGGTCTCATTGTATTTTTAGGCTATGTATTGCTTAAAAAACCTTTCTATGAGGCATTAGCCGGTTTTATTAAAGCAACAGTCGGCTATATGATTTTAAATGTTGCAGCAGGCGGTTTAGTCGTCAACTTTCGTCCTATTCTCGCGGGACTAAACCAGCGGTTTCAACTCAATGCAGCAGTTATTGATCCGTATTTTGGACAAGCGGCAGCACAGGCCGCCGTTGAGAATATCGGACGATCATTTACGCTTATGGTGCAAGTGCTGCTTGTTGCCTTTATGTGGAATTTACTACTTGTTATTTTACGCAAGATTACCAAAGTGCGTACAGTATTTATTACTGGTCATATTATGGTACAGCAGTCTTCAACAGCACTGTGGCTGGTACTATTTTGCTTTCCGGCATTACAAGATGCAGGTGTTGTCGCAATGCTCGGCTTACTGCTGGGAACCTATTGGGCGGTTGCGTCAAATATGACAGTTGGTCCCACACAGGAATTAACAGGCGGCGGCGGTTTTGCAGTAGGGCATCAGCAGATGTTCGGAGTATGGGCAGTTGATAAACTTGCTGCAAAAATCGGAGGGGAAAGTACCAAAAAGCTGGAAGATATAAAACTGCCGGGTTTTCTTTCAATATTTAACGAAAATATCGTCGCTACCTCTGTGCTGATGACTGTCTTTTTCGGCGGTATTATGGCGATCCTCGGGCAAGATTTAATGCACAGCCTTGATAAAGGATTTTCCGAAAAACAGAATTTCTTTTTCTATGTTATCGAAAAATCTTTTATGTTTGCCGTATATCTGCAAATACTACAGCTCGGCGTACGCCTTTTTGTTGGAGAGCTCACAGAATCGTTCCAAGGTATTTCGGAACGCCTGTTACCGGGAGCAATGCCCGCGATTGATTGTGCTGCAACGTATGGGTTCGGCCATCCCAATGCGGTTACACTCGGCTTCTTGTTTGGTGCGTTAGGACAATTCATTGCTATTATAGGACTTATCCTATTCAAAAGCCCGATATTCATTATTACGGGATTCGTCCCCGTATTTTTTGACAACGCTACATTTGCCGTATTCGCAAATAAAAAAGGCGGCGTAAAAGCAGTATTCGTCTTAACACTCTTTTCAGGATTATTCCAAGTATTAGGAGGTGCCTTTGCTGCATTCTATTTCGGGCTGGGAAAATTCGGCGGTTGGCACGGCAATTTTGACTGGGACACTATCTGGCCTGTTTTTGGAATAATGATGAACCATCTGCACTATATCGGTGCCGGCATAGCCCTTATCTTTCTGCTTGCTATTCCGCAGCTGCAATATTACTTTGGAACATACAAGCGGGGAAAGTATTTCAAAGTTGCTGAAGATTATGAAGCAGCAATAAAGCAATAAACTGTCCGGAAACTTCAGTTTCGGAACGTACATGCAAGAGTACACGAAAACACTATTCAATACAAGGAGCGTAAACCACAATTTGCACGTTCCCACTTCGTCGCGAACGTGTGCAAAAAGTCAATCGAAAGTTGATACGTTCTTCTTAACTTTTTATAGGAGTATACCATGATAAAAATTGTTGTCGCCTGCGGATCAGGCATGGGATCAAGTCAGATTATCAAGATGAAAGTCGGCAAAGTATTAAAAAAACTCAACCTTGTTGCTGATATTCACCATACCAATATCGCAGAGGCAAAAACTTCTGTCCATAATTACCATGCGGTTATTTGTCCTGAAAATCTCGCTGATACTTTTACCTTTGCACAAGAGAAAGGGATTTGCGTTATTGCATTAAAAAATTTGCTCGACGAAAAAGAAATTGAGCAAAAACTTACGGCAGCAAACCTTGCAGGTCTTTCAGTATAAGGAATTGTTATGCTATTAAAAGACTTCATTATACAAAACCATACCTTTGCATTACAAGAAGAAGCGTTAGGCTGGGAAGATGCCGTAAAAATCGGTACTGACTTACTTTGTCAGGCAGGAGCTGCATCGCCGGAATATTATGATGCAATCATACGCACAACTGATGAGCTTGGTCCATACTATGTTATTGCACCGGGTATTGCAATGCCGCATGCCCGCCCTGAACTTGGTGCTAAAAAAACCGGTTTTGCACTCATTACATTAAAAAAACCAGTTTCATTTGGACATGAGGATAATGATCCCGTTGATGTTATTCTCTGTATTTGCGCAGCGACAGCACAAGATTTAAATGAGCAGGTCATTATAGAAGCAGTAACGCTTTTTGATAGTGAAGAGGCGATGGATAAGCTACGCACTGCTACAAGACCTGAAACCTTATACGCTATTTTAGAAGAAGTAGAGCAGCTTTCGGAAGAGGAGTAAAAACGATGAAAGAAGTAACCGTTACGGTAAAAAATCCTACAGGTTTGCATACGAGACCCGGCACCGAATTTGTACAGCGGGCAAAAAATTTTCAGTCTGATATTACGGTGAAAAAAGCAGAAAAAGAGGCAAATGCAAAAAGTATTATTAAAATAATGAAGATAGGTATTTCCTGTGGAGACACTATTACACTTACTGCCTCAGGCGAAGATGAAGATATGGCACTGCAAGAACTAACTGCTTACATTAATAATTTGGAAGAATAAATTATGGAACGTGTCAAAGGAATCGTTGCGGCAGAGGGATATGCGTATACAAAAGCTTTTGTCCTTACTACGAACCGGCTAACATTAAACCGTACAACCATTACTGCCAGCAGCATACACACTGAACAGGCAGCATTGAGCAAAGCACTCGCAAAAGTCCGCGAAGAAATTACTGCACTACAAGCCAAATCCTATAGCGAAGGAGCACAGGAACAGGGCGATATTTTCGGCGCATATCTTGAAATTCTTAATGACGATGAACTGTGTACCGATATTAACCGCTACATTGCTGAAAAAAAAGTTGACTTAAATACCGCACTTATGGATGTGTGCAATGACTATGCTGCCGATATGGCAGCCCTTGATGATCCGTATATGCAAGCACGGGCTGATGATTTTCGCCAGCTTTTTAGTATGATTGCCGATGCACATAACGGGGATACTTCACCGGAGCTTTCATCCACGGAAGATTTTATCCTTGTTGCACAGGAAATCGGACCAGCGGATATGGCAAAAATTGACAAGCGTTTTTTAAAAGGTATTGTTACTGCTACCGGTAGCCGAACATGCCATGCCGCTATTGTTTGCCGTGCTGCCGGTATCCCTATGCTTTCAGGCATCTCGCAAAATATATATGGAATCTGTACCGGAACCAATCTTATCATAGATGGAAGCGAAGGCTGTTTAGTCATAGAACCGGATGCCGCAGCACAAGAGACCTACCGGCAGATCATACAGCAGCAAATAAAAGAAAAAGAGCACAGTGCATACTGGAACGATAAACCGGCACTGACTGGAGATGGTATTCCTATTATTTTGACAGCCAATGCCGGTGTTCTTGCTGATATTGAAACAGCGCTTACCTATAATGCTGATGGTATCGGCTTATTTCGTACCGAGCTGCTCTTTATGGAGCATAAGGGGAGACTGCCTAATGAAGAAGAGCAATTTACGGCATACAAAAGTGTATTGCAAAAAATGGGTAGTAAGCCTGTCGTATTTAGAACCCTCGATGCAGGCGGCGATAAATGCATCAGCGCATTAGGGATTCCGCGAGAAGACAATCCTTTTTTAGGCTGGCGTGCAATTCGATATTGTCTGAAAACCCCAGAATTATTCCGTGTACAGCTTCGGGCACTCCTGCGGGCAAGCGTATTTGGAACTGCACAAATATTGCTGCCAATGATAAGCACAGAACAGGAGCTGCTGCAAGCTCGAAAGCTGCTTGACTCTGTATATGAAGAACTGCAACAGCGCGGCATACAAAACATTCCCCGTGTGCCGCTCGGTATTATGATCGAAACGCCGGCGGCAGCATTAATTGCGGATACGCTTGCCTGTTCGTCTGATTTTTTCAGTATCGGCAGCAATGACTTAACCCAATATACCATTGCGGTGGACCGTGGGAATGAATATGTCTCAGATTTATACGATGAACTACACCCTGCTGTACTATATCTAATCCGGCGTACTGTTGAAGCGGCAGCACAAGCAGGCATTAGGGTGCATATATGCGGTGAAATGGCGGGTGATGTACGCTGTACAGCAGCACTTTTAAAAGCAGGCATCCGTGAATTTAGCATGAGTGCAAACCGTATACCATACATTAAGGCGCAATTAGCCATGATACACTGCGGTAGCGGAACGGAATAGCCGTGTCATATTAGACCTGTTCGACAACTTCCGTTTCAGAGCAGGTTTATTCTTAATAACACATACGAGAGGGAATATAACTGATATGCTGGAAGCATTAAAACGCGAAGTATATGAAGCAAACATGGATTTACAACGGCATGGATTGATTACTTTTACATGGGGAAATGCCAGCGGTATTGACCGCAATGCGGGGGTATTTGTAATTAAGCCTTCCGGGGTACCGTACGAAACATTAACACCTGACATGATGGCAGTAATGGATTTAAATGGAAATCACATTGAAGGAGCCTATACACCGTCTTCTGATGTTAAAACTCATTTAGTATTATACCGTTCTTTTGAAAAGATTGGCGGTGTGGTGCATACCCACAGTACATGGGCAACAAGCTGGGCACAAACAGGGCGGCATATTCCCTGTTATGGAACAACCCATGCTGATTATTTTTATGGATCGATACCGTGTCTGCGTAATTTAACACAAGCAGAAATTGATGAAGATTATGAATATAATACAGGGAGGTTAATTGCCGAATATTTTACCGGACAGCACAACAAAACGCATGAAGAACTGATACGCGAGCCATACCTTTCCATGCCCGGGATACTATGTAAAAATCATGGTCCGTTTACGTGGGGAATTTCTCCCGCACAGGCAGTATACCATGCAGTAGTGCTTGAACGGATTGCAGAGATGGCAGCAAAAAGTGAGCTGATTGAACAGCATATTACAGAAGCCCCCTATACGCTGCAAGACAAACATTATCTGCGTAAACATGGGCTTCATGCGTATTACGGGCAAAAACAGGAGTGAGGTTTTGCGTATGGAAAAACACTATACACTGGGATTGTATGAAAAAGCACTGCCGCGATCCCTTTCTTGGTATGAAAAATTACAAACAGCGGCAGACTGCCATTTTGATTTTGTTGAATTAAGCATTGATGAAAGTGATGAAAAGTTAAGCAGGCTTGATTATTCACCCTTTCAGTGCCGCGAGCTGCACAGTGCCATGCTCGATACCGGGCTTTTTTTCCGCAGTATGTGTTTAAGCGGACACCGTAAATATCCGCTCGGCAGCACCGATAAAACAGTCCGTGAACGCGGTATGGATATTTTCAAAAAAGCAGTTGATCTTGCGTCATACCTTGGAATACGGATTATTCAACTTGCAGGTTATGATGTATACTACGAAGCAGGCAATGAACAAACACGGGCATTTTTTTTAGAATATCTGCATAAAGCGGTACATTTTGCCGCTGGTGCAGGTATTGTGCTTGGTTTTGAAACTATGGAAACCCCATTTATGGATACGGTTACAAAAGCGATGACCTATGTAGAAGCGGTTAATTCTCCATACTTAGGAATATATCCCGATTTAGGCAATCTAACAAATGCAGCATTGGTATATGGCACTGACGTATACGCCGATCTAGAACGAGGACGGGGACATATCCTTGCCATGCATTTAAAAGAAACCATGCCGGGCAAATACCGTGAAATTCCATTCGGTACGGGGCATGTTAATTTTACTGCCGGTATTGCAAAAGCTTGGCAGCTTGGAGTTCGCCGGTATGTTACTGAGCTATGGGATACAGGCACGGGGGAATGGGAAACAGCCATACAGCACGCATCTGCCATGATGCGGGGGATGTTGGATAACCATAGATAGCTGTTGGCTAACCATAGATAACGGTAAACAAATTGGCGATTCATTCATCGGCAGTTATTGCGGCAACGGGCTTCCGTCAGGGCGTATATCTTTATATCGTCCTGAGTTATTCCAATAGGTATAGCCTTCATTAATTGAATCTTGAATGCCGATAATCTGCCGCTGAACATAATCTTCATCATAAAATTTTTTATCATAAGAGACTGGTATATAGAAAGCTTGTGTCCATGGGCGAATAATTGCAGCATTACGCGCAATAACCTTATTCCGATATGTACCTTGATAGTAAATCCTGTAGGGACGTTCCTTTGCAGGCGCATGGGCAAGAAAACTCTGCCGAAAATGACTAGGGTAAAACATAGGGCAGATTACATCAACATACTCTGCAAGCAGCTCAACCTCTTGTCCTGTCCGCGCACCGGTACGATACCAGCCATTTGCCCCGTAAATGTCGATTGAAATAGGCGCAGGAATTTTTTCACGGGCATATGCAAGAAAAGACATAAGCGCACTTTCTTTGTCCATACCTTTTTCACGGGCAGGATATACGGCTTGTGCAAGATTGTCCCCATCGGTGGGGAAACGGATATAATCAAATTGAATTTCATCAAAACCGCGTGTAATAAGCTCTGCACCAATTGCAATGATATACTCCCATACTTTTTCATTATACGGGTCCACCCAATATTCCTCTATCCATTCTTTATCTGTTTTTCCGGTGTTCCACCCCTGCCATGGGTTCCCATTTTTATCCTTCACTGCAAAGTGATTCCGTTTAAATCTATACAACTGCTTATCTTTAAAAGCAACAATTCTAGCAACCAAATAGATATTCTGTTTTTTTGCCTGCGTTGTAAGCTCTTCGAGGGTAAAAAAGGGTTTGATTGCCCCGACATCCTGTACAAAAGGGGCTTGAGAATCATAGCGGATAAAGCCGTAATCATCTTTCATATCAATAACAAGGGTATCAAGATTATTTTTTTCTAATAAATCAAAATAACGCTGTAAACCTTCCTTTGTTCTGCCCTGATGTGCCGGCATATATACCCCTTTCCGCCCTGAGGCGTGTTGCATATATGCAGTGTTCGCTGACCTTGCATTTTCATGCAGCAGCCATAACTCCGACAGGCTAAGGTCATTACCCAAGTGGTTCATTTGTTTTGGAATCCATGCAGAAAGCACTGCTTCCGATATTCTATGCAAAGTAAGCTCTAATTCTTTTAACCCGCTTGTTTTCCGAATCGGCTGTAGTTGTTGCGGATGGAGCAGCAGGGGGACGGCAAACAACCCGCCGTTTTTACAGCCGATAAGCGTATCTGCTGCAGCAAAAAGACCGTCAACGCATAAAGCCTTTCCTAACGTGTCTGTAGGGAGAGTTACTGCATGGAAGCATTTTTTTTTCCAATCAAGCAGATAGAGTTTTGGTATAAATGTTTGTGAAACATAGATTTCTTGCATATTAAGATGCGTTGCTACTGTTATATCAGAAATTTCTTCGTCGCTTTCAGGACCGGGCATAAGACCTGTACTGATGCTATGCCATTGTTCGGAAACTGCCGGTTGCTTCCATGCAAATCCATAAATAGCATGGGACATAAGCACTGTAAGCTGCATTTTCCCCTTTGAATCGGGAAGATCAACGACCGATACCGCTTTAATACCATTTACCCGTGAAACTGATCCGAGATTTTTCCATGATGCGCCGCCGTTCTCAGTTATAAAAACATCGCTGTTTGTCGCTGTAATCAATATAGCAGGATTCGCTGGGTGTATTTCTAAATCTTTCAGCGGCTGAGGCTTAGATTCAAAATATTTGCCATTATTTCCAATTTTCTTGAGTACCTTTACCGGAAGTCCGTTATTTTTACTGTTAAAGTGAATGAGATCTTCTGATTGAATAATCCCCTGTCCGGTTAAAAAAAACCATGCCTTTTCTGCGTGTATAATTTTTCGTACCGGTATATCCGGCAAAATATGCTGTACAGATTCAGGATGTACTTTATACAACCCCTTTTGAGTCCCTGCAAGTAAAAAATGGTGTGCGGAAAGCGGCAGTGCCGCTATGAAAAATAGCCAAAAGAAACAATACTTTTTCATAGGCAACGAGTATACTGAGTATTTCCGTTCCCGTCTAGCAATCACTCGGTGCTGACAGGCTCTTGCGTAAGTATACAAAACTTTCTATAATAAAAATTTCTGGGAACCTCTAAAACCCTAACCGAGTTTTAAGAGATACCTTTCTATCAATCTAAAAATTTGAGGAGTTTTACTGTGGAAACAAGAGTGCGCTATGCGCCGTCACCAACCGGATTTCAGCATATCGGAGGGGTGCGGACAGCGCTTTTTAACTATTTATTTGCCCGATCAACCGGCGGTAAATTTATATTACGCATCGAAGATACCGACCGCACCCGCTATTCTGCCGAATATGAAACAAACCTATATGATACGCTTGCATGGCTGGGGATAGAATGGGATGAAGGAGGTCCCCGCGGCGGAGATTTTGGACCGTACATTCAGTCGCAGCGTTTTGCACTCTACAAAGAATACGCCGATAAGCTTGTAAAAGAGGGAAAAGCCTACTACTGTTTTTGTGATGAAGAGCGGCTAGAGCGTATTAGAAAAATTCAAACGATGAATAAAATGCCCCCCGGCTATGATAGAAACTGCCGGACACTCACCCAAGAAGAAATTGAAGCGAATATTTCAGCAGGCAAACCGTATGTTATCCGCCTAAAAGTCCCGCTTGAAGGTGTTACCTCATTCCATGATACGCTGCTCGGTACTATCGAATGGAAAAATGAAGACATAAATCCTGATCCGGTATTACTTAAAAGCGACGGCTTTCCTACCTATCATTTAGCAAATATCATTGATGACCACCTTATGCATATTACCCATGTCATGCGTGCACAAGAATGGATACCTTCAACACCGATGCATGTCCTATTATATAAAGCATTTGGTTGGGAGCATCCGGAATTTTGTCATTTACCAATGGTGATGGGCAGCGATGGACAAAAGTTGTCAAAACGGCACGGAGCTACCAGCTGTAATGAATTTCGCAATAACGGTTATTTGAAAGAAGCAATCATCAACTATGTAGCGATGCTCGGTTGTTCGTATAAGGAAGGGCAAGATTTATTCACATTAGAAGAACTGGGAAAACTTTTTAAACCGGAGCATATCAATAAGGCACCGGCAGTATTTGACTATAAAAAACTTGAATGGTTTAACGGGCAATATATGCGCCTTAAAACCGATGAAGAATTATTTGAACTGACATGGCCTTTCATTGCTAATTCAGGGTTGTTCGGTACGCAAGATCAAGCAGCGCGAGAGGCAGCGGGATTGCGTTTTGCCGATCAAACAGTATTGAAACCGACGGACGAACAAAAGGCGGTACTAATGCAGGTTATGCCGTTAATCAAAGAGCGGCTCCACTTTTTAACTGAAGCACCCGATATGGTACGCTTTTTATTTGAAGAGCCAGCAGTACTGCCTGCCGAGGAGATTATTCCCAAAAAACTCGATGCAGAAAAAACCCGCACAGTGCTGGAAAAAGCCAAGCAGATACTGCCGTCGATTGCCGGGTTAGATGAACATACCGCAAGTGAGCTGTTCCGTGCCGAAGCAGAATCGCTAGGGGTTAAAATGGGTGATTTTATGATGCCGATCCGAATGGCAGTAACCGGCAGCCGTATTAGCCCGCCGCTGGTCGGTTCAATCCAAATTTTAGGCATTGCACGGGCAATCGAGCGGATAGAAACCGTTTTGCAAACCCGATTTGCATAACAGTATTCTACAAGGAAATAAGAGACCTGTTCTGAAACAGATGTTGGCGAACAGATCATTTCAAGGGAACCTGCTCCGAAAGAGCAGTTTCAGAATAGGTGTAACAAAGGAGGCAGTATGGATACGCATGCTATTTCAATGGAAAAAATTGTAAGCCTTTGCAAGCGGCGCGGTTTTGTCTTTCAATCTTCTGAAGTATATGGCGGTCAGAACGGTGCATGGGACTATGGTCCGCTTGGAATTGAATTAAAAAACAACATTGCCCGTGCATGGTGGAAAGAAATGACTCAACTACATAATGGTATTGTAGGTATTGATGCAGCAATTTTAATGCACCCGCGTGTTTGGGAAGCATCAGGACATGTGGAAAACTTTACCGATCCATTAGTAGATTGTAAAAAATGTAAAGCGCGTTTCCGTGCCGATCAGATGGATCCTGCAAAGTTGGAAAAAAAAGAATGCCCTGAATGCGGCGGCGAATTAACTGATACCAGAAAATTCAATCTCATGTTCAAAACCCATATCGGACCGACGGACGATACCAGCAATCTTATCTATTTGCGCCCTGAAACGG
The DNA here is from genome assembly GCA_052173475.1 of Treponema sp. GTDB lineage: Bacteria > Spirochaetota > Spirochaetia > Treponematales > Treponemataceae > Treponema. The sequence goes on along the minus strand of JBQMYN010000035.1, from coordinate 2,895 downwards.
CACAGGGTATTTATGTCAACTATAAGAATGTTGCGCAGTCAAATAGAATGAAAATCCCGTTCGGTATTGCGCAAATTGGTAAAGCATTTAGAAATGAAATTGTAACCAAAAACTTTATTTTCCGCACGTGCGAATTTGAGCAAATGGAAATGCAGTTTTTTGTTAAGCCCGGCAGTGATGATGAATGGTTCAATTATTGGAAAGAACAGCGCTGGGCGTTTTACAAAAAACACGGTGTCCGCATGGATAAACTCAGATGGCATCGTCATGGTAAAGATGAGTTAGCGCACTACGCAAAAGATGCCTATGATATTGAATACGAATTCCCCATGGGCTTCAAAGAGCTTGAGGGCGTTCATAATCGAACTGACTTTGACCTTACCCGCCATAGTGAATATTCCGGTAAAGATTTGCAATACATTGATCAAGATAATGGTAATGAACGCTATATTCCGTACATTATCGAAACCTCTGCCGGCTTAACCCGCAATGTACTGATGTTCATTTGTGATGCCTATGAAGAACAAAAAGTTGCCGATAAAGGGAACGATGATGACTGGCGCACGGTGCTGCATTTCCATCCAGTGTTAGCACCAATAACGGTTGCTGTGCTGCCGTTGATGAAAAAAGACGGGCTAGCGGAACTTGCCCGGGACATTCAGCAGGAGCTACGCGAAGATTTCCGTACTGATTATGACCAATCAGGGGCAATAGGGAAACGCTACCGCCGCCAAGACGAGGCGGGAACTCCATTTTGCGTTACCGTTGACTATGACAGCAAAGAGGATAATACGGTAACGCTTCGTTTCCGCGATTCAATGGAACAAGTGCGTGTTCCCCGCGCAGAACTTGCAAATCGAATCAAAGCTGAAATAAAAACCTATACAAGAGTATAGGACATCTCTAAAAACTCGGTTAGATTTTTAGAGGTGCCCTATAGCCTAATTTTTATGCACCGCTTATATAGTAAACCTGTTCGATAGCTTTATTGTTGAACAGTTCATTTTCAAGGTAACCTGTTCCAAAACTGAAGTTGCCGAACAGGTTTATTTGTAAGCTAATAGAGAAAGTATCGCAATAAATGATCGGATTTTCAGACACTTTCTCTATAATGGAGTCTTGAATGACCGATTATTCATATAAGGCAAACGATGAATCGTTTTTGACACCTTTTCTTTATAAATATTTTGTAGATCCTTTTGTAAAAGTAATTTCTCCCCGCGTACCGGCAAATTTTATTACCTTGATTGCGTTTCTATTCGTTATCGCATCATTTGGCATTGCGGTGCATGGATATTATGCCCGCTCATACACCGGCTGGTTCTTCATCCCAATTTTTGTATTTACTTATCTTATTGGAGATTGCTCAGACGGGAAACAAGCCCGAAAAACCGGCACGGGTTCTCCGCTGGGCGAATATTTTGATCACTTTCTGGACAGCTTTGTTACCGGTTTTTTAATGGGGATTTTACTTATTTCCTTTCAGACTAGCAATCCTGTGGTAATAACAATTGGACTATTTATTTTATATTTCGGGCAAATTACCACCTTTTGGGAACGGTACACAAAAGGAGTTATGCACTTTAATAAAGTAAGCACGAGCGAGGGAATTTTAACCATAGCATTTTCATCGTGGCTTGCGTCATTTCCTGTAATACGGCATATCATTGTAGATTATCACTTTGCCGGTTTTTCGTATGGGGAAATTGCAATCATTGTGATTATGGTATTCGGTTTAATTTCTACTGCGGTTAGCACGCTGCTTCGCACGGGCATTTCTTTTAAGCTGGTGATGCACCTCATCCTCTCGTGCATCCTGACCTTTTCTGCTACTTATTTTTTCCATACACAACTTATTTATGTTACACTGGTTGTTACGTGCTACAATGCCCTTTTTCTTGCATCATTGCTGGGTGCTACAGCCTTAAAAACAGCAGTTGCATTCCCCGATCTTGTAGTTCCGTGTTCCTATTTTGTGTTTTTGCTGTTCCCCGCATACACACAAGTCATACAGTATGCACAAATTGTGTATTTAGCATTACGCATCGCCATTCGTTTTTTTGCATTCGTCAAACTGCATAAACAATACTGGTATTGGATAAATCCGGCAGTACCGGCAAATAATCAGAGATAGTCAACCTATTCGCTCCTCCATTTTTGCACAGGCTAGTGAATATAGGACATCTGCAAAAAACTCGGTTAGATTTTTGAAAGATACCGTCGCCCCATCCGTGGCAGCTTTGCAAAACGGACAGGGATGTCCATGATTTGCCTCAGAAGCGATGTTTCGGCGGTGCCGAAACTCGCGGCTGATACATGTACAAGGACATGTACATAGAATTTACAAACAGTTTTACAAAAGTATCCGCTTCTTTTTTTGAGTTTATAACAAATGATTTCTTTAAACTTGATGTAGCCATATATGCCCTCCTTTATTATTTATAATATAACATACAAAAATTCCGATATATCGTCAACCAAAACTCTTGAGTCTCTCAGAGCTTCCGCATTATAAATAAAAACACACGAAATCTATGTTCTAAACCATAAAAAGGGGAATTGCGCTAGCAATGACCGCCCCAATGCAACAGTTTCCAAAGTTCACACTTTGTTCAACTGTTGCATTTTAAGGAACACGAAAACCACACACGGAGCGAGATGCAGCTTATCACAGGAGACACTGCAGCATTTGACAAAGGGTACTGCACCTACAAAAATTTCGGAGATTTTTGTGAAAAAGGCATTTTTTTTGTTACAAGATTGAAAAAAAATGCACAATATGCCGTTATTGAAAGCCGCCCCACCGATTCTCCTTTGATAGCAAGGTATAACTTCGAAAGCCGCAATATTGCATTCAACATACAAGCATATATAACCTTGCGCAGCTTTTTAGTG
>JBQMYN010000034.1:0-22192 GCA_052173475.1 Treponema sp. | reverse complement strand
GTCAGCTATGCTGATAAGGCATCTTCTAAAAATCTAACCGAGTTTTAGAAGATGCCCTAGATATATAACAAATATCAGGTTGAAGCAGCTGTTACATACCCTGAACGCTATTTTATTCCATTATTTGTTTCTGTGCCGGTTCAATTACCTTATCAACGATTATATTGATTTTTTCTATTAACACACCGGATTCTTCTTCAATGTATTTGATAAGGCTGAGCTTTAAATGATGCATCCAATGAGTAAGATCCATACCGCAGGGAACATCAATCATCATAACAATGCTATATTTACCCTCTTCTTGTGAGATTGTTACTGTTTTTATCACAGTAGCAGGGTTATAGTGTTGTACCCCTTCGAATAGTAACTGCTTTACTCTATTCTCCGAAATTTTTACTGCTGCTGTTTTGGAAAATTCAGGGCGTACGACGGACTTTTCAAACATGATTTTTTGTGTGTTTAGGCTAACACCTTTTGAGGTACGGAATAAAAGCCGGATTCTATCGTAAAATATTTGTGGGTAATTGCGGCGTACTTCGCTTGATGGGACAGGAATAATATGCTTTCCCTCTACTTTTCGGCTGCGGGAAGCAATTTCAATTTCTTGCTGTGTTGCAATATCTTCAATTTTTATAATTTTATGAGGGGGCGGTATTTGTAAACGCATTGCAATTTTATTAACCATTTTTTCCGATGTGCCGAGGATAAGAATTTTTTTTGCAGGGGAACGCTGCAGCTGCTTTGCTGCTTCGTCACGATGTAATTTATCATCAAAAACAGCAACCTTTACAGCTGCCAAAAAAGTTTTTTCCATTTTAGCAGAACGTCCTGCAACGATTTTATCCCCCTTAATGAGCAGTCCGTCATCAATAATCAAATCAACACGGTATTTTTTTGCAACCATTTTTGCACGGTAGCTTTTTCCGGTACCGCTTTTTCCTACCAGTGCATATACTTGAGATTCTTTTGACCATCTGAAAAGATTATGTAATAACGGCATAGAGGAAAGTATAAACGGTAACTAGTGTTCTGTATAGTAGTACTGCCGTGCATATTCAAAAATAATAAGCCGGTTAGGAAACGAAGTTATCTGACAAGTCTCGTTATCGAACAGGTTTATTACCATAGGGCAACAGTATTTTATTAGTAAAAATGGAAATTTCTTAATTTGACAAGCTATTTTGATTGGAGTATAATAGAGCAGACTATATCTTATAGGAGTGCAGTATTATGCAGAAAGTTAGTTTGAAAAAAGCCATTTCGTTGGCTGTAGCGGCAGCCGCCGCATTGGTTATTTGCTCTTGCGGCGGGAACAGCTCTGCTTCAAAAGCAATGAAAATTGGTATGGTTACCGATGCCGGTACTATTGACGATAAGTCATTCAACCAAGGTACTTGGGAAGGTATTGTCCGTGCTGAAAAGGATTTAGGTGTTGAAATTAAATACCTGAAACCGGTTGGAACAACTGAAGCAGACTATGTAAAAGAAATTTCTAACCTTTATGATTCAGGTTTCAAATTTATTATTTGTCCCGGATTCAAATTTGAGACAGCTGTTTTTAAAGCACAATCAAAATATGCTGATGCAAAGTTCGTTATTATCGACGGTAATGCACATCCGGCAGATTCTTTTGACGCACAGAACGGACCAAACACAATCGGTATTAGCTTTGCAGAACATGAATCAGGCTTTGTTGCCGGTGTTGCAGCTGCATTGGAGTTAAAAGAAGGTCGGTTCGGCTTCATCGGTGGTATGGAAATTCCTGCTGTTCAAAAGTTTAACTGGGGATGGCAGCAGGGTATTAAATATGCAAATGAAAATCTCGGCACCAATATTGAAGTATTCCAAGAAGATTTCTTATATCAGGGAACATTTAGCGATATTGCAGCCGGTCAGCAGATTGCAGCCTCAATGTTTGACCGCGGCGTTACCTGTATTCACGCTGCAGCAGGCGGTGTAGGCGTTGGTGTTATTAACGAAGCAAAAGCCCGCCGTCAGGTTGGAAAAACCGCATGGGTTGTCGGTGTTGATGTTAATCAGTATAACGAAGGTTTGCTGCCTGACGGCAAATCAATTATTTTAACTTCTGCAATGAAATATCTTGACAGAGCCTCTTTTGACATGATTAAAGAAGAATTGGCTGGTTCATTCAAAGGAGGACGCTCATTATTGTTGACTGCAAAAGAAAATGCCGTTGGTATTCCTGCGGAAAACCCCAACCTTTCTCCCGCAGTACAGAGCAAAGTCAATGAAATTTATAAGGATATTCAGGCTGGAAAAATTCTTGTTGCCGATTCACAGGGCAGCTTGTTCCGCTAAAATGTAAGACTGTTGGTATAAATCCGGGTCATTTCTTTGATTTGGCTCGGATTTTCTTTGCATAGTAAAAAAGGTAGGTTTGATCTGTCAGTGGAATTTGCAATAGAAATGCGGCATATCAGGAAAGAGTTTCCCGGTATTGTCGCAAACGATGATATTACCTTACAGGTAAAAAAGGGTGAAATTCACGCGATACTCGGAGAGAATGGTGCTGGTAAATCGACATTGATGAGTATTCTATTTGGCTTACACCGTCCTGATGCCGGAGAAATTTTGGTAAACGGAGAACGGGTTGTAATTGCCAATCCTAATGATGCGAATGATCGCGGTATCGGTATGGTACATCAGCATTTTCAGTTGGTTCATAATTTTACCGTTACTGAAAATATCATTTTAGGGCGGGAAAACCGCTTCTTTCTCGATATCCGCAAGGCTGAAAAAAAGATAAAGGAACTCAGTAACCGCTATGGGTTACAAATAGATCCCAATGCGCGTATCATGGATATAACAGTTGGAATGCAGCAGCGGGTCGAAATTCTGAAAATGCTGTACAGAAATGCAGAGATACTCATCTTTGATGAACCAACAGCCGTTTTAACTCCTCAGGAAATTGAAGATTTAATCCGCATTATGAAAAATCTTGTTGCCGAAGGAAAGTCAATTATTTTGATTACCCATAAGCTCCAAGAAATTAAAGATGTTGCTGACCGCTGTACTATTATTCGGCGTGGTAAATTTATTGATGTCATTGATGTTGCAACTACGTCAAAAAATGAAATGGCTGCAAAAATGGTTGGTCGTCCTGTTGAATTTAAAGTGCAGAAAGCTCCTTCTAATCCGAAAGATACTATTCTTGATATTCAGCACCTAAAGGTTATGGGGGCAAAGAAAGTGCTTGCTGTCGATGATTTTTCTTTGCAAGTGCGTAGAGGAGAGATTGTCGGTATTGCTGGGGTTGATGGAAATGGTCAAAGTGAGTTAGTTCATGCTATTTCTGGATTGATGCCGATTACAGACGGTACCGTATTATTGAAGAATAAGGATATAACAAAAATATCCATTCGAGAGCGTAACGAATCCGGTTTAGGCGTTGTCCCTGAAGATCGGCAAAAGCATGGATTAGTTCTGCAATATTCTATAGCAGAAAATATGATTATGAAATCATACTATACAAACGGTTTTCAAAAGCATGGTTTCCTCCATAAAAGTAAAATGCTGTCTTTTGCTGATGATATACGCGAAAAGTTTGATGTGCGATCTGGTGAAGGTGTATTCTCGGCAGCCCGCAATCTAAGTGGCGGTAACCAGCAAAAAGCTATTTTAGGACGTGAGATAGAGCTGGATCCTGAATTATTGATAGCCGTACAGCCAACGCGCGGTTTGGATGTCGGTGCTATTGAAGCAATTCATAAAGAACTGGTAAAACACCGTGACAGAGGTAGAGCTGTACTCCTTATTTCGTTTGAGCTGGATGAAATTTTCAATCTGTCTGATAGAATTGCTGTTATGCACCGCGGAGCTTTAACTGGTATGGTACGTCCGGAAGAAACAACGGTTGAAGAGGTCGGGTTAATGATGGCAGGTGTTGCACAACATACAGGAGATCAAGCATGATAACAAAGAAACAGGTACCTCTTTCTGATAATGCATTGGTAATAAGTCTTTCTGCTGTTTTACTTGGATTGATTGCCGGTGCAGTATTAATCGCAATCGTAGGGGCAAATCCTTTTGTTGCTTTTGTGTATTTATTCCGCGGCGGTCTTATGACGATTGAACGCATCGGAAATACCCTTGCAACTGCAACAACCCTATTATTGGTTGGACTTTCGGTGTCATTTGCATTTAAAACCGGTTTGTTTAATATCGGCGGTGCTGGACAAATGCTGATCGGCGGTCTGTTCGGCAGTATGTTTGCATTAACGGCAACTTCAATGCCCCGCCCGATCTTTTTTATTTTGCTCATTGTTATTGGCATCCTCGGCGGTGCAATATGGGGCGTTGTTCCGGGTATTTTGAAAGCCTTGTTTAATGTGCATGAAGTTGTTTCTACTATTATGATGAACTGGATTGCATATTGGTTAGTCTTCTATATTATTCCGGGGTATTGGAAAGCTGAATACTTGGAAACCGAAAGTAAGTCTATTGCAGTTGAGCAATCCTTGCGAACACCATGGCTTACCAGTTTATTCAACAGTGAATATGTAAACTATGGCATTTTTCTTGCAATTCTTGCAATGATCTTCTTAAAAATAGTGCTTGATAAAACTACGCTCGGGTTTGAGTTGAAAGCTGTCGGTTATAACCGTAACTGTGCCGAATATGCCGGTATTAAAGTAAACCGGAATATCGTAATTTCCATGATGATCGCCGGCGGTTTGTCCGGATTAGCAGGATTGACCTACTACACCGGCTACTCCTTGAATATGCAGATTGGTATTATGCCGGCTCAGGGGTTTGATGGTATCGCCGTATCGCTGCTTGGAGCAGGCTCTCCCATTGGGGTTGCATTAAGTGCAATATTTTTTGGTGTACTGCATGTCGGTAAGGGTTTTATGAGTGCAAATACTATCGTTCCGCCGGAAATTGCAGATACGATTATTGCTGTTATTATCTATTTTACAGCAACAAGTTTGCTGTTTAAACGTTTCTGGACTGTTGTTTCTAAAAAAATTCGTGTTAACCGGTCCGCTGCAAATACTATAGAGGGGGTATAACGTATGTGGCATATTTTAACATTAATTTTCCCCTATGTCATAGCATATACTATTCCGCTTCTTGTTACTGCATTGGGCGGTTTATACAGTGAACGAAGCGGGGTAACAAACCTCGGTCTTGAAGGTTTAATGCTGATAGGCGGCTTCTCTGCCGCTGTTGTTATCAACATGATTAGCGGGGTACTACCCAGCGCACTGGTTATTCCCGTCGGTTTATTGATTGCCGTTATTGCCGGTATTTTGTTTTCGCTTTTACATGCTTTTGCGTCCATTACCTTAAAAGCAGATCAAGTTATTAGCGGTACAGCAATTAATATGTTAGCAGCTGCTCTCACAATTTACATTGCACGTACTGTTACCGGATCCGGTAATGTGCGCGTTGCAAGCATTATCCGCCACGATGTACCGATACTATCTCAAATTCCGATTATTGGTCCTTTGTTTTTTTCGCAAGTGTATTGGAGTACATGGCTCGTCCTTGCAATTCTCATTTTTTCATGGATACTCTTGTATAAAACATCCTTTGGTCTTCGTTTACGTGCATGCGGTGAACACCCCTCTGCTGTAGCAAGTGCTGGTATCAGCGTACACGGTATGCGTTATTTTGCTGTATGTGCCAGCGGTGCTTTAGCAGCCCTCGGCGGTGCAATTATCCTTGTAACGTATTCAGGTGAATTTAATGGAAGTGTTGATGGTCTTGGATTCTTGGCAATCGCAGCTCTGATTTTCGGACAATGGAAACCCTTTGGTATTTTGGGAGCAACATTCTTCTTTGGATTTGCCCGTACTGTTGCCAATGTTTCGCAAGTTATTCCTGCATTGAGCGGAGTTCCGCCTGTTTGGTTAAAAATATTCCCCTATTTAGTAACACTGATTGCATTAGTTCTGTTTAGTAAAAACTCAGCAGCTCCAAAAGCAAACGGGGAGCCTTACTAAAAACAAAACATTGGATAACGCTCCAATGTTAGGGATGTCTCGAAAGTAATCGGGAACGGGGCTGTCCAAAAACTGAAAGCCTATCGGCTTTTTCTGTAAGGAAATGATTGATTATATCCGCTAAAGCGGATTGCGAAACAGTTTTTGGTGGTGAGCTTGGCTCACCTGTTTCCTTAGATTTAAATGCGATGTTGAGATGAAAAATGTACTCCCTTGTACATTTTTCATCAACAAGGTTTCGGCATCGCCGAAACCTTGTTATACTGACAGGATGTCAGTGATTCCAAACAGTATTGAGTTTTTCTAACGAAAAACTCAATGTTCAGGAATAAACACGGACGTTCATTCCTGAACGATGCCATCCATGTCGGTTCTGAAGTCATTACTGTATAAAGACTTAAATTAAAACTCGCTATCAGCTTTTGCGGCATCCCGCCTTGCTGTCTATAAAATATAGTAAGATTTTAGTAGATTAAATAGTTACACCCTTTTTGCCAAGCTGCCCGCAAGCACCGCCAATGCTGCGTCCTCTTTTTTGCCGAACTGTTACATTGAGTCCCATATCTTGTAAATACCGGTAAAATGTACGCACTTCACCATCAGTAGGTGTTTCAAACGGTAAGTGTTCAACAGGATTCCATGGAATAAGATTAATATGCACTGCTAATCCGGAAGCAAAGCGGTATAACTGTTGTGCTGCATCCCGATCAGTATTAATATTTTTTAATAAAGCAAGTTCAAGTGTTACCCTTTTCTTGCTTTTCTGGGTAAAATACTGGATTGCTTTTTTCAGCTCCGGAAGCGGATTTGCCCTTGTAACCGGCATAAGTTTTGTTCGCAATGCTTCATCAGCAGTAGTAAGTGATACAGCAAGCCGTATGTCAAGCTGCTTATCAGCGAGCTCATAGATACCTTTACAAAGCCCCGACGTGGACAGCGTTATACGCCGGCGCGATAAATTCCTGCCTTTAGGATGGGAAAGAATAAGGAGAGTCTTTTCAATCGCACTAAGGTTTAAAAGCGGCTCTCCCATGCCCATAAAGACAATGTTATCAAGTGTGCCGCATATTTTTTCCAAATGAAAAAATTGTTCAACAATTTCATTCGGCTGTAAATTACGCAAAAAACCGATTTGCCCCGTTTGGCAAAATGTACAGCCCATCGGACAACCGACTTGACATGAAACACAGGCAGTCTTTCTATTATTTTTATCAAGAAGCAGCACTGTTTCTATTCTACTGGCATCGTACAGATCAATGGCAAGTTTTATGGTACCATCAGGATCGTTTAATACATTAGTACAGTGCGAGTTATACAAAAGTGCCAGTTTATCCAATCGCTCTCGTGTTTTTAACGGAAGGTTTGTCATTCCAAAAAAAGAATCCGATCCGCGTGAAATCCACTGAAAAATCTGCAAAGCATGAAAGGACTTCTCAAGTGTACAAGCAGACCCGATCTCTTCAGGAAGCAAGCCCGATAGCGTGGGCTTGTTTAAGGTATCCAAACACATACGATAAAAAAGTTAGAATATTAGCTTTGTAATGAAGCAAGTAAGTCAGCGATTGTCTGGTTTTTTATCCCATATTGCTGAAAAGCTTGTAAAATCTCAATTGCCTTAGCTTTCTCATTAGCTTTTATATAACAGTCAGCAAGCTCAAGATAAATTCTGTAATTTTTTCTATCTGTTTGCATTAAACGAGACAAACTAGTAATTGCCTCACTGTATTTTCCTTGGATTTTGCAGAGAATAGCAAGACCCAATATCGCATAAGAATCATAATCAATATCAAGCGCACGTTGATACGCTAATTGCGCTTTTTCATAGTCACCTATGTGCCGGTAGGCATCTCCAATACGAGTAAGAATTACTTTATTTTGTGGGTCTTTTTCTAGAATCGCATTCCAATATTGAATAGAATGTTCTTGTTGATTCATACCGCGATAGCAATCTGCTAAACCGAATAGACCATAAAAGTTACCGGGATCTTTTGCTAATGCCTGTTGAAAATATTGTACACCTTTATCAAATTGCTTCATCTTTCGATAACAGTTTCCTATGGAGGTCAAAATACGGATGTCAACTGTTTCATGATTGCTTTCAAGAATCTGCTGCCAATAAATTAAGGCTTCCCGGTATTTTTTAAAATCATAATGTAAATGACCTAAGCCAATAAGTGCATACGGGTTATCAGCTTCTGTTTCCAGAACTTGGGTGTATAGCCGTTTTGAATTCTGAAAATCATGTATTTTCCTATATGCATCAGCGACACGGGTTAATACGGTGATATTTGAATTATCATGTTCAAGATATTGCTCCCATATTTCAATCGCTTTTGCATATAAGTTCATGTTTTTATAGCAATCAGCCAAACCGAAGAGCGCATAATTATTGCCGGGATGATGCTTTAAGCATTCGCTATAATAATTGGCAGCTTCTTTGCAGTTATTCCGTTTACGAGCCGCATCTCCCAAACCAACCAGCGCATAATTGTTGTTTGGATCAAGTGCGAGCATTTTCTTAAACTCTTCTTCGGCACGCTCAATTTCGTTTGTTTTAAGAAAAATATATCCTTCACGGGAAAGCCGCGCAAGATCATCAACCCCTTCTTGGTGAAGTGTTTGCTGCATTTCATCAAGCGACGGTGAGAATACCGGTTCAGTACCTGAAAGATATGGATTATCATGATTTTCTGACATTTTCAACCCCTTTTGTATCAGTGTCAAGTAATATTTTTACGGTTTTAATCAGCAAATCTATAATAGGTTGCGATTTCCGTTTGTTTTTTGCGAGGTGGTAGAAACGAAGTGCTTCAATCATTTGATTTTTGTCGGCATAATAGTCGCCGATACGAGTTAAGCCGTCCGAATAGCCAGTTGCAATAAAAATACGTTTTGCTTCATTAATGCGACCTTCATTGAAGTAAACATTTCCTTGCCGATTCAAACGAGCTTTTTGTTCGGAGGTAAGAGAAATAGATGCTGGTTCGGTTACTTTAATAAAAGGAGTACTTATCTGCTTCATACTTAAACATCTTTAATAACTAGACCAGCTCGATAACTGTGTTGCCGAGCAAGTCGACGAGTTCTAAATCGCATAAATTGTGCGGTTTAGAACATCGCATTTCAAGGTAACCTACTCCGAAACCGAAATTTCTGAATAAGTTTACCATATTATAATTGTATAACATGGTGGAAATTATTGCAAGCCTTGTTTTTTCATTAATGTGCATATTTTTAGTTTGTGCCTTACTTATGTATAAAATGCTTTCAGTGTAGTAATAATTTCACTATCGGCATTTTTATCATACAAATTAATAGTTTTGAAGCACGGCAGCGTTTGAAAAAATGTCTGCTGCCGCTTCGCATACCGTTTTGTATTTTTTTTTATCAGCTCAATCACAATTTCCTTTTTTGCATGGATAGGATCGAGCGGATTTGCTTCAAAAAACTCATGATACCCAATCGCCTTCATCGCAGGATGCGCTTCCCTATAGCCGCTGCAATATAAATCGGTAAACTCTTGCAACAGCCCGTCTGTAAACATAGCATCTGTCCGCTGTTCGATTCGCCGATAGAGTTCTGCACGCGGACAAGTAAGATATAGAGGGCAAAACCGATACCCTGCACGGTAGGTTGTTGACGTACTAAAATAGCTGAGCGGTTTTCCGGTTGCTTCAAATACCTCATGCGCCCGTACAATTCTATATGCATCATTGACATGGATTTTCTTCGCAGAAATGGGATCAAAAGTTTCCAGCTCCTTGTGCAGTGCTGCTGCCCCTTCGCGGGTAAGCCGCTCCTGTATACGGACACGCAATAGCGGATCCGCTTGAGGAGTTATGGGCAGCCCGTACATAAAGTGCTTAATATAAAAACCTGTCCCCCCTAGTATAACCGGCAGCTTTCCCCTTGCATAAATTTCGCTGCACAGTACATCAGCACGAGCAACAAAATCCGCAACAGAAAACTCTTGCGCCGGATCACAGAACCCAACAAGATGGTGCGGCAGCCGCTTACAAAGTTGCTTATCAGGCTGAGCAGCCCCTATACGAAGCCCTTTGTATACTTGCACTGAATCAGCAGAAACAATCTCTACACAACCTTTAAACGGAGAGCAGCAATAATTTACCTGACTTGTTTCATAATCAGAGGAAAAAAGAGAATCCGCAAGCTGTGTTTTTCCGCAAGCGGTTGGTCCATAGAGGAGTACAACCGGTATGGGCGTATTTTGTTTCAATGATTAGGAGTAATCCGGATGATATTCGATTTTGTAATCAATCGCGCCGGTAAATATCTGCGAAGCAGCGGTACAAACAACCTTGTCATTATTCTCTTGTACAATCGGATCTTGTATTGTTACTAACTGAAATGCACGCCGTGTAGAAGCACAGGTTATTTCATAAATATTACCTTTAAATTCAATAAGCTCTTGTAATGGAAAAATCATATAAAAAGTATACCATGTTTTTTATTTCTAAACAAGCTATGCCATTGGAACAGTAAGCATACCTAAGTTTAGTACAGCAGTTTGCCGGTTAAAGCAAACACCTGTCATACTATACTGCGAACGGATACGGCGGCTTGGGATAGAAGCTGCTCGGTCATCTCCCAACTCATACAAGGATCGGTAATGGAAATGCCATAAGACGGTTGTATAGTTCCTGTGCCGACAGCTGCTGAACCTTCATGGATAAAACTTTCAAGCATACACCCCCGCACACAGTTCAATGTAACAGAACTGCGCCGCATATCCAATACAGACATAAAAACATCAAACTGCCGCTGCGGGTTCTTTTGTGAATTTCCATGCGAACAATCTATCAATAGCGCAGGTTCAATTCCCTGCTGTTGCAATGCAGCTGCACTCCGTGAAATAGTTTCTGCATCATAATTTGAGCCATGTGATCCGCCGCGCAATACTAAATGTGCATATTCATTGCCCGCCGTGTGCATCACTGCGGAAAGCCCATTTTGCATAACACCAAGAAACGCATGGGGTTGCCGTGCCGATATAATCGCATTTATTGCAATTTCAATAGCCCCATCCGTAGGATTCTTAAAACCGACCGGCATAGAAAGCCCCGATGCAAGTTCTCTATGTATTTGACTTTCAGCTGATCGCGCTCCTATCGAAGCCCAGCTGATAAGATCCGCCGTATATTGCGGTATAATCGGATCAAGGATTTCCGAAGCGGCGGGCAATCCTAATTCTGCAATATGCACGAGCAGCGTTCGGGCTTTTTCCAATCCGGCGGCGATGTTGATAATACCGTCAAGACCCGGCTCTACAATAAACCCGCGCCACCCTAAATTAGTTCGCGGTTTTTCAAAATACACTCGCATAATGATGCAGAATACATCAGCATACTTTTTCCGCAATACACACAGACGCTGTGCATAATCCAGTGCAGATACCGGATCATGAATAGAACATGGTCCGGCTATCACCAAAAGCCGGCGATCTTTTCCGCTCAGGATATGCTCGACCTCAGCTCTACCGTCTAAAACCGTTTGAAATGCCGCCGCTGAAAGCGGAATTTTTTTTATCATTTCTTCCGGAGAAATAAGCGGATGGATACGCTCAATACGCCGGTTGTATAATGTATTATACTGAACAAGCGGCATATAGGGTGCTTCACTTATACAAAGAATAGGTTTCTGCATTACCCGCTGTTTGCGCCATATCAATCACCGTAAATAACAGAATGACAAACAAGGGACCGAGTACAATACCATCAAACTTAAAAACTTGCACACCGCCAAGAATTGAAAAAAATATCACCAGCGGATGAATTTGAATTCTATTTTGCAAAAATATCGGGCGGAGTATATTATCAACAGAGCTGATAAATATCATTGCTGCAATAAGAAATAATACTCCTTTAACAATACTGGCACTAAAACAAAGCTCAATACCTACCGGCAACCATACAAGGGCGCAGCCGATCAGCGGAAAAAATGAGCTGAAAAATGTTAAAAATGAAAGCAGCAGGGTATTCTCAATTCCAAAGACTAAAAATACAACAAATGCAGCTGCAAATTGGCACAGTGATACTAAAAAATAGCCTTTAAACAAATTTGTAATAGTGTCTTTAAATTTATTCATCAACTGCCGCCCTTCTTTTTCTCGAATTGGAAGCACAGACACAAATAAACGTGCAAGCAGCTTCCCATCAATATAAAAAAAATAGAGTGCAAAAGAGATAAAAATAAGCGATATAATAAAATTACCAATGTTTTTTGCAATATTTGTTGCGTATTTGACAATATTATTCGTATATTGTGATAAAAATGCAACAACTTCTTTTTTCATGTTGAACTCGGATAAATCAATTGTTCCAAGCGAAATTTTTGCAACAAGTTCATTTAAAGGCGAATCTTTTTCAAAAACAAGTATATCCGGATGTGTGGAAAAAAAGTCAAGTATTTTACCAACAAGAACTTGTCCTTGTCCAATAAGTTTTAAGATGAAAAAGAATAAAATCCCCGCAACAAGAATTACCATTCCTACTGACATAACACCCGCTATAATCCGCCGTTTAGTATGAAACCAGCGGGATTTTGTGTCCATTGTCCCTATGCAAAATTCATACCAAGGATTAGACAACGTATATAAAATTGCAGCCCACAATAATACGCTGGTGTAAGGTAAGAATAACCGACAGACCACTGCGAGAATAAGTGCTAATAAGATAAAAAATGAAATAATTTGAAATCTTGCGGAGTTTTCCATCTTTAACTCCGTTCTATATCTTTAAAATACCGGACAGTACCAACCCGCAATTCATCAGTTGCCGCTTCATCACACACAATAATAGCATGAGGATGCATCTGCAATGCCGAAATTGTCCAAATATGATTCACACTTCCTTCGATTGCATAGCGTACAGCACGGGCTTTACTATATCCTGTTGCAAGGATCATAACTTCTTCTGCATCGGTAATAGTACCAATACCAACCGTCAGGGCTTGTTTGGGAACACGCTCAGTATCACCTTCAAAAAAACGCGCATTCATACTTATGGTATCGTGCGTTAAAGTTTTAATACGGGTTCGGGATTGTAGTGAAGAACCGGGTTCATTAAAAGCGATATGCCCATCCGCACCGACACCGCCCATAAAAAGATGGATTTTTCCATAGCGGGCAATAGCCTCTTCATAGTCGCGGCATTCTTTTTCAGTATCTTCCGCCATACCGTTTAGGATATGAATATTTCTAGGATTAATATCAATATGCGAAAAAAAAACGTCATGCATAAAATAATGATAACTTTGAGGATGCTCAGGGGGCAGCCCAACATATTCATCCATATTAAATGTAACAACATACTTAAATGAAACTTTCCCCGCTTCATACAGCCGGATAAGCTCCTGATACACGCCAAGCGGCGTAGAACCTGTCGGCAATCCTAAAACAAAGGGGCGCTCCTGGCTAGGCTGGAAATTGTTAATCTTTGCACAAATATAATTTGCCGTCCACTTTGTACATTTGTCATAATCCTCTTTGATAATAACTCTCATAGTAATTCCTTTTGCAGATAGAACGATATACGCGGACAATACTATTGTAATAAATGGTATAGCTGTAATACACTGAACACTCCCAAACGGCTGCTCGGTATTAGCTGCCGCACTGTTTCATATACGGAATAAGTATGTCAGCCGATTTTATACTATTACTACCCGCAATAAGTTGTTATTATAGCAATAAAAATCTAAAAAGCCTAGAGGGGATAGCAGTCTTCTGGGGAAGGCTCTATAAATAACGATAGCGAATTCAGGGATTCCGCATTTAAATTATAAAGTTATAGCCTATAATAACTTATACATTTTTATGTTTTTGTTATATTTGATACCTAAGTTATTAGCATACAATGATTTAGAAAATTATAATATGGATAAAGAGCTTTCAAAAGAAGTGTTTACTGATAAAACCTACATCCTCGACATAAAACTCAAGCTGTCAAACAACACCGTCATTGACATAGAAATACAAGCGGCATGGCATCCATCATTTGTACAGCGCACCCTCTTTTACTGGGCAAAAATGTATACAGCAGATTTTAAGGCAGGAGAATCCTATGATAGACGGATGCCTTACGGCACAATAAGCTGCAACTTTGAAAAATAGCATGTATTTTTGTAAATTAAAATTTAAAACCGAAATCAATAGACTTGGTTCTGTTATTAACAGTTATATTTTATTATAACAGCTACTAAAGTTTTGTTGATAACATTGCCTATTCCTTATGTATGTAGCATTTAGTTTAATTTATAGCATAATTATTGATTAGCAATACGAGTAGAAATTTGTATGAATATATACTATAATACATAGTGTAAATAGGAGGTTGTGATATGGCAAAACCGATTAGAGAAACTCCCATTTTATTTGGTAAAGATGGTCAGATGTTTGAAGAAAAAATGCGAAATGCGAAATGCACTATTGCACCTGAAAAGTATAAGATGATGTATTTTCATTACAAAGCTGTTTTAGCAAGTCTTGAGCGTGGGGAAGCGGCTAGAAAAGCTCGAATGGCAGTAAATATTGGTGTTGAAAAGTGATTATAGAATATTCTTTTTTTGATAAATATGATATTCAAAAATTTAATAATGATATTCCAACTGATGATTTTAATTGTGGTAATAATGATTTAAATGATTTTATCAAAAATGAAGCAGCATTGTATAAGTTTCAGTTAATTGCAATGCCGTATATTGTTACAGAAAAAAACAAAATAGATAAAATACTTGCTTATTTTACACTTTCTAATGACAAAATTGCTGTAGCTGATTTTAATTCAAATAATCAGTTCAATAAATTCAAGAGAAAAAATTTCAATAAAGAAAAGTATTTGAGAAGTTATCCTGCTGTAAAAATTGGTAGATTTGGTGTTTCAAAATACTTGCATGGTAGTGGTATCGGAACAAATGTGATTGATTTTATAAAATTTTATTTTTTAGAAGATAATAAAAGTGGGTGCCGTTTTATAACAGTTGATGCGTATAATGATGCAGTTCCTTTTTATGAAAAAAATGGTTTTGAATTTCTTATAAAGAAAGAAGAATATCCTACTCAGCTTATGTTTTTTGATTTAATGAATATAAAGTTATAGATAGCGTCTAACACCCGCTTCAACCTGACATTGCCTTTGCGTCAATGCAGGTTAAATGGAGTAGATATGTACGAAAACAAAAAAAATCTTTAATGCGTTATAATGCAGAATCCCTGATAGCGAATCGACAAGATAACTCTTTACATTACAATAATGTACCTTACATTTTTGGGCGTTACCCGCCCCTGCCTTTTTTGTACAGGCGGGTCGGCGTATTAAAAGCTACGCTTTCGCTCCGAACGGACGGAATGGCGGAGATAATCGCCATTCCGCCCGTTTTTTTCCGCATTTTGAAAAATGCGGAAAAACTTTTAATGTGCCTAACGCATTCTGAACCTACTCAGAAAGGCGTAATCCCGATACATATTCTTTCATATACGGTATGCGGTTCGCACTCATGCTCAGCTCCCGCAAGCCCGCTTGCAGCAAGGCTTTTACGCATCGCGGATCACCTGCCATTTCTCCGCAAATATGTACGCCGATCCCTGCGCCAGCGGCAGCTTCAACTGTCTGCCGTATCAGCTTCAAAACAGCAGGATGTAATTCATCGTATAAATCCGCAACGTATTCGTTACCGCGATCAACAGCGACGGTATACTGTGTTAAATCATTACTGCCGATACTAAAAAAATCTGAAAAAGAGGCGAGAGTCTCAGCTATCAATGCCGCAGCAGGCGTTTCAATCATAATACCAAGCGGGATAACTGGAAACGGTCCTTCGCCGCGGTTTTCCAGTTCCTCATATACCGAACTTAGCAATTTTCTTGCCTGTAGTAGTTCCCGCTCGCAGCTGATCATCGGCAACATAATCATTTCATTACCGAATATGCTCGCTCGAACCAGCGCACGCAGCTGTATTCGGAATATCTCCGGCGTTTTTAAGCAATAGCGAATCGCCCTCCAGCCAAGGAATGGATTTTCCTCTTTTGGAATTCCCAGTGCGGCGATATGTTTATCGCCCCCGGCATCAAGCGTTCTAAATATGACTGGCTTAGAACCCATTTTTGTCAAAACGGTTTTGTACGCTTCAAACTGTTCTTGCTCATTGGGAAGTCTGTGAGGATTTTCCATAAACAAAAATTCAGTACGGAATAGTCCGATGCCGTCAGCATTATACTCGATGGCAGCATCAACATCTGCCAGAACACCTGCGTTTGCCATCAGCGAAACAGTAATCCCATCTACGGTACACGCTTGTTTATCGCGCCACTGATTCATCTGCTCAAGGGTACGCGTATGCGCTGCCCTTTTGTCAGCGTAGTTTTGCATTGTTTCAGCATCAGGCTCAACAATCAGTGTTCCTGACTCGCCGTCAATAATGAGTTCCGTGCCGGTAACAATGCCCGCATCTCTGGATTGAATACCGGATAGCATCGGTATACCATTCGCACGGCAAATAATTGCAGCATGAGAGGTGCGGCTGCCGGTTGTAACAACGATACCTTTCAGAAACCACTGGTCAATACGTGCCGTGTCCGCCGGACCAATTTCATTACCAACCAAAATAAAATCTTCCGTAATGCGGGGCAGTGTACTGCTTTCACGGCTCTCCCCGGTGTGCATTTCGGCAATCATCCTAAATATTTGGCGAAAATCATCGGCACGCGATTGCATATACGGATCGTCTAATGCCGCCATGTAAGCAGCGTATTTGTTGCATACATCCATCATTGCCGTGTTCGCCGATACGAGCTTTTCCGCAATGCAGTGGCACACATCATCGCTCAAATCTTCATCACCGGTCATTTCTAAATACGCGGAGAAAATATCTCCCTGTTCCATGTCTCCATTTGTATATGCCTGCGCTTTTAACCGCTCTATCTCTGCTATAGTCTTTTGCAATGCTGTTTTAAAAGCATCCTGTTCCTCGTACACACTATCCGCCGAAATAGCGATGCGGTTTCCGCTAAAGTGTCCATTTTCCAATACAAACGCTTTCGCCGCAGCAATTCCCTCGGCAGCAACTATCCCCTGTATGACCGTCATACTGTACTCTCCTAAACCGCAGTATCCTGCAACCGGAAAGCCGGTGAGCAAAGCTCACCGGCTTTCCGTAGATTTAATTTGCGATGTTGAGATGAAAAATGTACTTCCTTGTACATTTTTCATCGACGAGTTTCGGCATCGCCGAAAATCGTCTGATATGTCATTACTATATAAAGACTTAAATTAAATCTCGTTATCAGCTTTGCTGATGAGGTACCTCTAAAAATCTAACCGAGTTTTTAGAGGTACCCAACTGCTCTTACAAATTTTCAGAAAGAAAATTTTTGAGCGCGATTGCTGCGGCTTCTTCATCCGTTCCTTCAACGCTGACCGTAATGGTCTCGTTATGTTTTATGCCAAGGCTCATCAATGCAATCATGCGTTTACAGTCAACCTGTTTTCCATTTCCGCTAACACTTACGGAGCTTTCAAAGGTTTTAGCAAGCGCAACAAGTTTTCCAGCAGGGCGGACATGCAATCCTACAGGATCGGTAATCGTATAATCAAATGTCTTCATAATTCTTCCTCCAAATAAAAAGTTTTTATTTGTACATCGTGTACACGGTCAATCATTGTTTTGCAAGGTTCCTCTTATGGCTGCACTGTTTTCTTTGTTAATCCCAGCAGGATTGCTGCTGCGAACGATCCTGCCAACAAAGCCGCAAGGTAGAAAAATGGGTGTCCAACAACAGGAAAGACAAATATTCCGCCGTGAGGAGCCATCAGCGTACAATTCGCTGCCATCGAAATGCCGCCTGCTAGTGCTGAACCGGCGATACAGCAGGGCAGAACATGCAACGGGTCAGATGCCGCAAAAGGTATTGCTCCTTCAGTGATAAATGAAAGACCCATAACGATGTTTGCAGGAGCAGCTTTGTACTCCGCCGGCGTATATTTGCTTTTGAACAGCAGTGAAGAAATTGCAATAGCAAGCGGAGGAACCATACCGCCGATCATTACCGCCGCCATAATATTGTAATTTCCCGCCGCAATAGATGCAGAGCCGAAAACGTATGCTGCCTTGTTGATAGGACCTCCCATATCCACTGCCATCATGCCGCCAAGCAGGATACCCAAAATAATACTGCCAGTGCCTGACATTCCCGCAAGTGCGGTGTTACACATAGTATTGAGTACTCCAATCGGCGGTTCAACAATAAATTGCATAAAAGTTCCCGTTATCGCAATACCGAATAGGGGAAAAAAGAGAATGGGTTTAAGCCCATCGAGCATTTTAGGCAGCTTTGCAAATGCTTTCTTTAAAAAGAGGACGATATAACCCGCTGCGAAGCCTGCAATCAGTGCGCCGATAAAACCGCTTCTTCCTTGGGAGGCAAGATAGCCGCCAACTAATCCTGCCGCAAGTCCCGGACGGTCGGCTATACTCATAGCAATAAAGCCTGCCAGAATCGGAAGCATAAAACCGAATGCGCCTCCTCCAATAGTCTTAAACAGCCGCGCAGCACTGGTAATTGAACCGAATGAGGAACGTTGTTCAAAAGGCATCGAATTTAAATCGACCAAAAGTCCGTCGATTAAGAATGCGATTGCAATCAGAATACCGCCGCCGACAACAATCGGCAGCATATACGAAACGCCGTTCATCAAATGCTTGTATATCGTGTGTGCAGTACTCTCTTTGCTAGAAGCCTTCGCAGCGGCAATACCAGCAGAATTATCGTTTGGAGCATGGAAGACGGGATATTTTCCGCCGAGTGCATCTTGAATAAGCGTATCCGCCTTGTTGATGCCGTCTCCAACTTTGCACTGTACAAGAGGCTTTCCGTCAAAACGCTCAAGCGGAACATGCGTATCCGCTGCAATGATAACACAATCTGCCTTGGCAATATCCGCCGCCTTCAATTCATTTTTTACCCCTGAAGCACCGCGCGTTTCAACCTTTATCGCTACACCGAA
The DNA here is from genome assembly GCA_052173475.1 of Treponema sp. Lineage (GTDB taxonomy): Bacteria > Spirochaetota > Spirochaetia > Treponematales > Treponemataceae > Treponema. The sequence continues at coordinate 3,204 of JBQMYN010000034.1, read as the reverse complement.
TTTCGCCGCCGTTTTTTCAAGCATTTCTGCCGCCATATATGTGTGTGCAATACCCGTCGGACACGCTGTTACCGCTAAAATATTCATTTTTACGGAAGATGCTGCACTCATATCGGACGGCACAGTCTTTTTATCTGAACTAGAATCTTTCTCAGATTCTGCCTTGTCGATTGCCGAGAGAAATTCGTCAACAGTTTGTGCCGCCAGCAGGTTTTTCGTAAAATCCTCGTTAAGCAGCATGGTGGAAAGCTTGCTCAGAGCGTCGATATGAACGTCTCCGCCTGTTGCGGGAGCAGCGATCAAAAAGATAACCCTTACCTTTTCACCATCGGGAGCATCATAATCGACACCTGCCGGAAGGGTCATTGCCGCAAGTCCTGCATACGATACAGCTTCGCTTCTGCAATGGGGAATTGCAACGCCATCGCCCACTGCGGTAGATGCTTCTTGTTCCCGCTTACGAACTCCATCAAGATACACCTGCTTGCTGCTGATGTTGCCGCCAGCTGCCATCAAATCAACGAGTGATCGTAAGACTTCGTCTTTGCTCGCGGCAGAGCTATTAAGTCTGATGCTTTCGGGCTTAAGTAAGTCTCGAATTTTCATAGTGTCCTCCTCAAAATTATTTTATGTGCTGGATACGCACACTATCAATAGTCCATCTGTAGAAATAGTACAGAGCATCTCTAAAAACTCAGTTAGATTTTTAGCGATGCCTCATCAGCACAACTGATAACGAGTTCAAAATTAAATCGTTATTGTATAATGACTTAATTTTGAACTCGTCGGGGATGGCATAAGTAACCAACTTTTGGGACATCCCCAGCTCTTTCCCTTATTACACCGCAGTCAAGGGCGGCTAAAAATCAAAATGATGAGCAGTACGCAAAGCCTCAATCGCTTCCCGATCTGCTAAATGTTCGGAGAATGCGCTCGCTGATCCCGCACACAACCCCATTTTGAACGCTTCTGCATAAACACCGGTTGTAAGATAGCCTGCAAGAAAACCTGCAACCATTGAATCACCAGCCCCCACTGAATGCACTTTTTTGCCTTTCGGGGCATCGCTCTGATATACTTCACCCGTTTCCGCTGCAAACACTGCTCCCTTTCCCGCCATCGAAACCAGTACATTCTGCGCTCCCATTGATTGCAGCTTTTTAGCATACGGAACAACTTCGTCTCGCGTCTTTAATTCCACCCCGAATAACTCCCCAAGTTCGTCATTATTCGGTTTAATTAAAAACGGACGGCTTTCTAGCACATTTTTGAGCAAGTCGCGCGTTGCATCTACAATGATTTTCGTTTTTCGATTGCGAAAACGCACCATAATATCGCGATAGAGTGTTTGCGGGACAGAGTGAGGGATGCTCCCCGACAATACGAGTATGTCATCATCACCAAGCAATTCAAGTTTTTTAAACAGGTTCGCAAGGTCGTTTTCCTCAATGACCGGTCCTTGTCCGTTGATTTCAGTTTCGGTTTCACCTTTTATTTTGACATTAATGCGGGAAAAACCGCGTGTAACATGCGTAAATTCGGAAGCAATACCCTGTTTAGTAAGCAGAATGCGAATTTGTTCACCGGTAAAGCCGGCAATAAATCCAAGCGCAAGCGATTCAAACCCCAGATGGTGCAGTACAATCGACACATTAATACCCTTGCCGCCGACGTTAATTGTTTCACTTTCCGTTCGATTGATGACACCCTGTGTAAAATGCGGTACACTTGCAATATAATCGAGCGATGGACTAACTGTTATCGTATAAATCATAATTTTGTCTCCTTAAAAAGCGTTTAACTGTCAGAATGGAATGCAATCCTCTAATTTCACCCTATGCAACGGTGAAAATACAACCGCCTACTAAACGATCGTAATGTTCGGGCAGTCGAAATATGCAGCATTCTCTAAACCCGTCGTAATAATTTCTACCTCTGCAAAATCAGCGAAAGTAATACACGAAATTCGGGAGAACTTTGTTGCATCTGCGACGACGTATTTTTTATGCGTATGCCGCATTGACACTTTTTTAATCATCGCTTCACGTGCATCCGGCGTACTCAATCCATGTTCGCGGCTGATACCGTTAGTCCCCCAAAACCCTTTGGTAAAATGGTACTTTTTTAGCGACTCAATCGTTTCCTCACCGATAACAGCATCTGTTGTGTATTTGATTTCACCGCCTACAATAAAAGTACGCAAGCCGATTGAGGCAAGCCGTGCGGCATGAGCGCAGCAGTTTGTAACAAATACTGCTTTCCGCGCACAAATAAAATCAATTATAAGACCGGTAGTCGTACCTGCGTCGAGATAGATCAAGTCGTCATCGTGAATAAGAGAGGCAGCGTAACGTGCAATTACGTTTTTTTCTTCGCGATTGTATTGTACGCGTTCAGTAATAGTTTTGTCGCACGGTGTGAATGGCATATCGTTGGCTATAGCCCCGCCGAACACTTTAGTAAGTTTGCCGTTGGATGCAAGAACATTAAGCGCACGCCGTATTGTTGATTCTGATACGCTTAATTCTGTTGCTAGTTCCTGCACCGTTGCTGACTTTTGCATTTCCACAATCGACTGAATTTTATTCAGCCGTTCTTCTGAAAGCATCGTTCTGCTCCTCATATTGGCGGATATCCTAAAACTTGGGTACTTTCGGAACATCCTCTTGGTTATAAGATAAGTATACAGCTCAAAATAAGCATAGTCAATCATAAGAAATCAAAATAAGTTATATTTATTCAATAATAAGCAAGTATACTGGAAAGCGAATGAAAAAAAGGTAACTATTCAGACCTTTTGCATATTACGTGAACTATTCTGCTTGCAGGGGTATTAATTGTATTGAAAAAGCTTGAAACAACCATTTTTCGACATATATATTGAATAGACTGGTTCGATAGCTCCGTTGTTGAACTGACCTCATAGATTAAAAAGAGAGGATTTTTCTGTTAGGTTATTGAAAAAGAGAGTATATGGGGCTGTCCAAAAACTGAAAGCCTATTGGCTTTTTCTGTAAGGAAATGATCGAGTATATCTGCTAAAGCAGATTGCGAAACAGTTTTTGGTGGTGAGCTTTGCTCACCTGTTTCCTTAGATTTAGCTGTAATGTTATGCTAATACATGTACAAGGACGTATATGTATTAGTCGCGAGGGGCTGTCCCAAAAGTATGAAGGTATGATAGGATCAGGATATGAGTAGAGG
>JBQMYN010000033.1:0-22814 GCA_052173475.1 Treponema sp. | reverse complement strand
CAGGTTCTGGAGACTGTTGCATTGGTGCGCGGAACGCGCATACGATAATTCGCGAGTTTGCGCTTGCGCAAACTCGACAGTGTTTTTCAGCCGCGCTATCTTTAGCGGCTGAAAATAAACAAACCTTTTCATTGCCATTCTCCTCTCTTTTTCGGCAATTTAGGCACTGTACTTTTATTATATCACTCCAAAGCCTTTACAATTTAATGATATTTCAGTTTGTGTCAGAAATGGCTCAAAAAAATTGATAGGTAAGAATGCGGTAATTCCTAAAGGCATACCTCTTGCAACGCATGGAGCTTTTATGACTGTTTTTAGGGCAAATAATCCAATGTTTGTTTTTCAGCTATTTCAAACGGATTCTTATAATAATCAAGTTAAAGCTGGTTTAGGAGCAACAATAAATTCAATCAATATGGCAAATTTCATTAGATATAAATTCCTAGTTCCAAAGGAATCAAATGAACAACGCCGCATTGCCGATTGTCTTTCATCCTTAGACGAACTTATCTCAGTGCAAACTAAAAAGATTGAACAGTTAAAGCTGCATAAAAAAGGACTAATGCAGGGATTGTTTCCCAAAATGGAAGAATAAAATATGACTAACTCTACCATTACCAAATTTGCCAGCCTTGAACAAATAGCGGATCATTTCCGGAAAGATTTGACTGGAAACAATCGTAAAGAAAAAGATTTAATATTGCTCTTTACTCACAATGGAACCGGAAAGACCAGACTTTCTATGGAGTTTAAGCAGTTAGGTAAAAAATTTGATGCTGACGGTAACGTAACCGACAGAGATACCCTGTATGTTAATGCTTTTACAGAAGACTTATTCTCTTGGAATAATGATTTGGAGAATGATACTGATAGAGCATTGAAACTCAATTCTGATTCTGCATTTTTTAATGGTTTACGTGAATTAGATTTAAATTCAAAAATTGAAGCGTTTTTTCATAATTATACAGATATACAATTTTCCATTGACTATGCTGCATCGGCAGTTCACTTTTCAAGAAGTATTCTTGTAAAAGGTAACGAAAAGAGCTTTTTAAAAGAATATTTCAGGGCTTTCTTGCAAAATATGAATTTCATTTGCCTGAAATTTTTCTATCTCATAATACAACGGAGACCGTATAACGATGACACAAACAAATCAACATAAGCAGCTAGGCGATACGCTATGGAAAATCGCAAATACTCTACGGGGTTCGATGAATGCGGATGATTTTCGCGATTATATGCTTTCGTTTTTATTCTTACGGTATTTATCGTTTAATTACGAAGAGGCTGCAAAAAAGGAATTGGGAAAAGATTATCCTCCTACGCGGTCAAAAGACAAAAGACCGGATTATGTTGTGCCTCCCCCGCTGCAAGATTGGTATGATGCGAATAAATCAGAGATACCGGAATTTGAAAAACAAATGCGGCGGAAAGTCCATTACGTCATTAAGCCTATCTATTTATGGAGCAATATTACAGAGCTTGCCCGTACTCAAAACAAAGATTTGCTGCAAACGTTGAATGACGCTTTCCGTTTTATTGAAGAAGAATCTTTTGAAAGTACCTTTCAAGGATTATTTTCCGAAATACACCTTAACTCCGAAAAATTAGGAAAAACACCAACAGAGAGAAATGATGCGCTTTGTAAGATTATACAAAAAATAGCGGAAGGCATTGCCGATTTTTCGACGGATACCGACACTTTAGGCAATGCGTACGAATATTTAATCGAGAAGTTTGCCGCCGGTTCAGGAAAAAAGGCTGGAGAATTTTATACGCCGCAGCGAATATCTACCATACTTTCCCGAATTGTTATTTTGGACTCGCAAGAGCCTGCAACTGGTGTAAAGACAAAATTGAATAAAGTGCTGGATTTTGCCTGTGGATCCGGTTCATTGTTGTTGAACGTACGGAATCAGTTAAAAAAAACAGGGGGAACGGTCGGCAAAGTATACGGGCAGGAAAAAAATATTACCACTTACAATCTTGCCCGAATGAACATGCTCTTGCACGGCATGAAAGATTCCGAATTTGAAATTTTTCACGGAGATACGCTTCTGAATCAATGGGATATCTTCAATGAATCGAATCCTGCAAAGAAAATAGCATTTGATGCCGTCGTTGCAAATCCACCGTTTAGTTTACGCTGGGAACCGAACGAAAAACTTGCGCAAGATTTCCGGTTCAAAGATTATGGACTATCCCCTAAATCGGCAGCTGATTTTTCTTTTTTGCTGCATGGCTTTCACTTTTTAAAAGAAGATGGAACAATGGCAATTATACTTCCGCACGGTGTTCTATTTCGCAGCGGAGCGGAAGAAAAAATCAGAACCAAGCTGCTAAAAGATAACAACATCGATACGGTTATAGGGTTGCCTGCAAATTTGTTTTATTCAACTGGAATTCCGGTTTGCATTGTAGTGCTGAAAAAGTGTAAAAAATATGATGATGTTTTGTTTATCAATGCTTCGGAACAATTTGAAAAAGGCAAAAAGCAAAACACGGTAAGCGATGAGCACATTCAAACTATCGTAGAAACGTATCAATTTCGTAAAGAAAAAGAACGATTTTCCCGCCGCGTTAAAATGGAGGAAATAGAACAAAACGCATACAACCTTAACATTTCCCGCTATATCAATACGGCAAAACCGGAAGAAATTATCGATCTTGCAGCAGTAAATCAAGAATTAATTGAAATTGAAAAAGCGATACAAAAAGCAAGAGATACGCATAACGGTTTTTTACGTGAATTGGGATTACCGGAAATATAAAAGTTACCTTAAAGCGTTTTTGTTCCTTTACCTCTTGATCACCTTATATAGGAAGATTCCCGCTACCAGCAACAACACGCCGGCGATGTCTAAGCCTCGCAGCCCCCACACCGGAAACACGGCTGGGGGGAGATACAGTCCGCCAAGCAGTAAAAAAATGCTGATGATAATCAGGATGAGTCCGCCTATTTTGGATACTGTTCCGCTCATTCTGCCGCTCATTTGTTCGCTCATGTTTTATGCTCCTTCTTGCCACGATGCGGCGGCAGTATGGGCTTGCGTCATGCGGTAATACAGACCGTGTGCTTTGATCAGTTCGGCATGGGCACCCTGCTCTTTGAGTTCTCCGTTGTCGATGACAAAAATACGGTCTGCTTCGCGGACGGTTTCCAGCCGGTGAGCAATAACCAGCGTGGTCTTTCCGCGGCACAATGCGCTCAAGGCTTTCTGTATTGTCTGCTCGTTATCGGCATCGACACTTGCGGTCGCTTCATCCAAGATGATAAGCGGCGCGTCTTTGAGGATGCTGCGGGCAATGGAGATACGCTGCGCCTCTCCGCCTGAAAGAGATGCCCCGTTTTCGCCGATCACGGTGTCGAACCCGTACGGAAGCCGCATGATAAAGTCATAACACTGCGCTTTTTTCGCCGCTTCGATAATGGCTTCCCTGTCTGCATGGGGCATGCCCATCGCAATGTTGTTTGCAATGGTGTCCTCAAACAGATAGACCCGCTGGAACACCATGCTGATGTGATCCATCAACACCGGCAGCGGAAGCGTTTTGATGTTTTTTCCCCGTAACAGAATTTCGCCTTTCGACACATCCCAAAAACGGGCAAGGATATTCATAATCGTGCTTTTTCCGCCGCCGGATTGCCCGACAAAAGCCGCCGTCTGCCCTTGCTTGATACTGAACGACAGGTTATGCAGCACTTCTTTATCCCCGTAGTCAAACGACACGTTGTTGAATGTTATCTCCGCATCGGCTGCCGGCGGCAAAGCCTCGGTGCCCGTATCTTCAAGCTCTTGTTGGTTAAATACTTCGTTTACATGCTCCAGCGCAGCCTGCATGATCGCTAGAATACCGGTTTTTTGATAGAGCTGTTTGAGCGGCGTAAACAGCGTGAATGCAAACAGCATACCGCCGGTAAATACGGTGCTTGACACTGAACCCTGCTGAAACAGCCAGATGTTCAACGCAAGCATTGCGGTCATGCCGATGCTGTAAATGATCAGTAGCGTTCGCTCCTTGGGGGAATATTCTTCTTCAAAAGAGAGGCTCGCTTCTTTCATGCGCGCAAAGCTACCCCGAATATCTTTCGCACCTTCTCCGGTGAGGTTATAGCTTTTAATCACGCCGAGCCCTTCCGTGTATTCCAGCACGGCACCTGTCAACGCTTCTACGCTTTTTTGACGCAGCTGGGAGTTACGGACGGAAAGCTTGATCATCGGCTGAGCGAATAGGATTGCCGTAAACTCCGTTACAAGGGCAACGGCTCCGAACAGCGGATGCAGCGCAAAGAGAAAGCCCGTCAAAATGATCTGCGCCGCGATGCTGCCGGTAACCTCCGAAACAGCCGACATTGCCTGTTCCTCGATAAAGACCATATCCGCCGACAGCACCGAACTGATTTTTCCGATATTCCCCGCAGTAAAGTACCCCATCGGCAGCCGGCGCAGATGCCGCCCCAGCTCCAGCCGCTTTTCCGCAAAGACCTTATATCCCGCCCCCGCTTGTAGCCGGTCTGCGATGTTTTGGCAGATAGCCTGAACCGCGAGCAAAAGCACCATCACCGCTGCCGCATAGATTGCCGTTTTAATTTCGGCTTCTCCTTTGATGAGCATGTCGATAAGATTGACAGCAACCATCAGCGGGGCATTCGCCGCAACCGCTTTTAGAAACGTAAACAGATATGCCAAGCGGATTTTCCGGGCGTACCTGCCGGTAAATACAAGTAACTGATGAACCATTGCAATCATAGCGGGTTGCCCTCCTTTCCTTCGTTTTCGCCTACCGTCCAGTCTGCAGTTTCTTCCGAGATGCGCCAGAGGTTTTGGTATTCAGGGCAGGTTTCGATAAGCCGGGCATGGCGACCGGAGGCGGCAATGCGTCCGTCTTTCAGCACGATAATGTTACCCGCATTCATAATGGACTGCATTTTATGAGCGATAACGATAACGGTTTTATTCCGCACGATTTCGCGTATAGCCTGATTCATCTTTTGTTCGTTTTCGGGATCGATAAAGGCGGTTGCCTCATCTAAAATGACAATCGGCGCATCCTTGAGGATTGCCCGCGCAAAGGAAATCCGCTGCCGCTGTCCGCCTGAAAGCTTACTGCCCGCTTCCCCTGCAAGTGTTGCGTACCCGTCCGGCAGTTCACGGATAAAGTCATCCGCCTGCGCTTTTTTCGTGGCTGCAATAACCTCCTCATCGGTTGCGCCTTTTTTCCCGAGGCGGATATTGTCGGCAATGCTCTTGTTAAAAAGAAACACGTCTTGAGAAACGTAGGCAATCTGTTCGTTGAGTGCTTCCAAACTCATCTCCCTGATATTCTGCCCGCCGATGAGCACCTCGCCGCCTGAAACATCGTAATAATGCACCAAGAGCTTTGCCGCCGTGCTTTTCCCGCTGCCGCTCGCCCCGACTAAGGCGGTCATCTGCCGCTCGTGCGCCGTAAAGGAAACGTCTTTCAGCACTTCCAAATCCTTGTATGCAAACCTGACATTGCGAAATTCAATACTGTGGTCTGTGCCAGAAAACAGCGCAGTTCCCGTTTTAAGTTCGGGGTAATCAAAGGCTTTTTCCAAGGCCTGAATTTTATAACTTGCTTGCGGTATGGCACCGATAAAACTCATGCAGCGGAGCAGGAGCGGCGCAATCCCGAAAGAAAGGCAGATTGCCAGAATGTAGCGGGCAAGGCTCAGCTGATCGAGTAAGAGAAGCAGCGTGCCGAAAGGCAGACTGTATAGTAAGATGTTGGAAAACAAGCTGCCGTATAATGCCATCCATGGAAATGAAACCTTGTACCACGACAGCGCAAAATCGCGGTACGCAGTAACGGAAGAAGCGAACCGCGCGCCGAATTCATCCTGCCGGTTAAACACACGGACAACTTCCATACCGTTTACATATTCGATAATGGTATTATTCAGCCGTTTTGCAGCGGCAAAGTAACTGCCCATCTGATCAATCCCGACGCGGTACATCTGCCCCGAAACACTGATGCCCAGCGCAATGACAACGCAGGTCAGTAATGCAAGCTGCCAGTCGATAACGAGGAGAACCGCAAGCGCAAACACGGCAACGGTAAGATTGGCAATCCCCTCGGGGATTATATGCGCCAAAAGGAGTTCTATCGATTCAATGTCATCGGTAAACAGCTTTTTGATTGCCCCGCTGCCCATCTCCTTCACTTTGCCGAGCGGCTTGCGCTCCAAGTTTTCCTGCAAAAAGCGGCGTATGTTTTCCAGCGTGTTGTACGCTGCACGGTGCGAAAGCTGAAAACCGTACATGTACAAAACCGCATACACAACTTGCGCAAACAGGATACCTGCAAGCATTTTCCCGTTTCCGGCTAATGTTGGAACCGAACCGGTTAAGACCTGCTCAAGGATGGTGTACACCAAAAGGTACGGGACGATGCTCGCCGCGGCTCCGAGTGTCATGCAGAGTGCCGCCTGATATATCGTGCGGCGGTGCGCTCCGGCGTACTGCAAAATCTTAGAGACAGAGCTTTGTTTGTCCCGCTTCCGGCTCGTGTTTTCATCGCTTTCCTGCAAGAAATACGCCGAAACCCGCTCAATGCCTGCCTTATTCAACGGATAGAAAGCTAAGACCCTACCGTTTTCAATATGGAGGATGTGCGTACAGCAGCTCATAATCAATTCGGGATCATGCGTGATAACGAGCAAAAGGGCGGCACTTGTCTGCAACTCGCGTAACAGAGAGCCGAAGCGTTCCATCCCGCGGCGGTCGAGTCCACTGGTCGGTTCATCAAAGAGCAGCACGTCTTTTTTTGCACAGAGTGCGGAAGCAATCGCCGTCCGCTGTTTTTGACCGCCCGATAACGAGGCAGGGTGCCGGTCTTTCAGTTCGAGGATACCGAGCCGCTCCAATATCGCTTCGGCATCAACTGCGGAAGCACCGGTGTTCATCATCACTTCTTCCAGTACGCTGTCGGCAAAAAGCTGGCGGTTGACATCCTGCATCACCATAAAACTACACGTGCTTCGCTCCTCCGCCGTCATATACGCGCCGTCGACTGCAATGCTCCCGTTTGCAGGAATCAGACCTGCGAGTGCCTGCGCGAACGTGCTTTTACCCGAACCGTTATCGCCGATGAGTGCTACAATCGAATGTTCGGGCAGCGCGAGTCGCTCTATGTCGAGCACACGGGTAGAGCCGTAGCCGCAGGTTACGTCGAGTGCTTCAAGCGCAGGCTTTGAGACAGGCGGCGTACGGGACTGTGATACGGACGGGTTACTGTTTTTTGCAGATTCTTCTTCCGCTGCGCATATAGATAAAACGATCCGCTACGTCCATCAGGTAATAGAGCCGGTGCTCCGCAATAACAACGGTCTTTCCGTCCGCTTTGATTTTTTCCAACATCTTGTGCAGCCGCTGAATTGCCCGTTTATCTAAATTGGAGGACGGCTCATCCAGCACAAACACCTCAGGATCGGCGGTGTCGGATAAATTTTCCGTGTTGACGCACACATCGCCGATCATCACGGAACCGCTCATGTCACCTTCATAAAAATGAGGAGCAAGCCCGTTTATCAGCCGTGTAAGGGTGGTTTTTCCGCAGCCCGATTCTCCGCATAATACGATGAACTCGCCGTCTTTTATGGTAAGATTTATTCCGGACACACCGTCTCCGGTACCGTGTTCTCCGCTGTAGGAAAAAGAGACGTTTTGAAAATTGATCACACTATTACTCTCCGTTTGCCCTAGTATAATACGGAAAGACAAAGATGTATGTATGGGTACCTCTAAAAACTCGGTTAGATTTTTAGAGGTACCCTAGAATGTTTCGGATATTCAAGACCGAGGTCTTTTTGAATTTTATTAAATATACCGAATCTTCCTCATGATGAAACGCTTACTTTTATGAGAGCAGGCTATAAATCTACCGATATTGTATGGGAATTACATAAATTGGCAGAAGTAGGAAAGCGGCATCTTCTAAAAATCTATACCTGAGTTTTTTGTAGATGCCCTATAATCTCTTCTAATCTATTTTCATTTACAAAGCCTTTTGCCCCGCCTGATTCCCCAATCTTATACGAAGCAAAAACGACGGCTTTTTCAAGACATTCACGCGGGTTTAGCCCCTTTAAATAGTAATGAACAAAACAGGAAAAAAGAGCATCGCCTGCTCCAACTGTATTTACGATAGGACGTGTGTATACACTACTTACAAAATAATATTTTTTCACTATTCCATCAAAAAGCAAGGCTCCTTTGTCTCCCTGTCCCAAAACGATTACTTTGCTTTTATATTCTTTATATAGCGTTTCGATAAAATCCATCGGAGAACACGGTAAGCCTTCGTCGCTCAAAAAAACAACATCGGCATTTTCTAAAAATCTTTTATTATATGAATCATGCATATCGCTTAAAACATGTACGTCGGTAAAAACAGGTTTCCCAAATTTTCTTGCGTTTTTTATCAGTTCATCATTAAAATTAATATTGCACATAACTATTCCATCACAATCTGAAATAGCATGTTCTATCCCTTTTAAAGGGATGCTTCTTTCCTGAATATCTTTTAAATCGCAGTATACTTTCCTCTTTCCCTGATCGTCAAACATAATGACAGAAGTACATGTAGAATCCAGTTCTTGAAAAATATTTTTTGTTGAAAAGCCTAATTCTTTTAGATTCTCTTTTATGAAATTTCCAAAATTATCCTTTCCAATAATCGAAACCGGAATGATTTTGTCTCCTAATACGGAGAGTGCGTTCATTACATTATAAGCGACACCGCTTATGTTAAGAACAATCTTATTGAAAGCATATTCAATGGGACAATACTGTATAGGAAAATTTCCGATAGCAATGTTTGTTTCTATGTTGATTAATCCGCTTACTAAAATTTTCAATGTATTATCTCCTTTTTATTCAGTTGTTCGATTTTTAGTTGCAAATGTCTATATTCTTTATTTTAAAAGACTCTCAGAATATTTTTTGATTTCAGTGCCGCTAGCGCGGGTAAAATCTTTTTCGCCCTTAAAATCCGCTCCTTTTGCAAACTTAGCGAGATCAGCTCCGCTTCTTCCAAGCCCGCTTCCGCCGCTTGTGCAGAAGTGTAATGAGTTTTTTGCCATTCCAGTTCTGGCTTTCTACAAGGGTGTACATTATTTTCGGTGGATATGCCCACCAGATTGGATAGCATAAAATTACCGTGTCATAGGCGGAAATATCGATTTTATTTGCGATTTCAGGCCGGCATTTTGGCATTGCACTCAATCGTTGTGAGTGATTTTTTATCGTGCCAGTTCAAATCCGCATTAGTGTATTTGTGAACCGGTTGGATTTCAAAAATGTCTGCTTTCATTTCTGAGGCTACAGACTTTGCCATTTTTTCCATCGTTCCTGTTGCACTGAAATATACAACCGCTGTTTTTGCCGAAAGTCCAGTCATAATAACGCCTTCATAATAATTTTTAGTAATACTTTGTTACTAAAATCAATATAAGTGATAATACGTTGCTTGTCAATACTTAGGAGTAAAATAATTGACAAAGAGTTATTTATTGAATAAATAAAAGATTAGTTGTAATATAATTACTATGGCTGATTATATCCGCGCTAGAAGCGATAACCACAAAAAAGACCGGCTGTCTCAAATCAAGCAGGCAACGGCAGAACTCTTTGAAAACACACCGTATGCAGTAATTACGATCACCATGATTGCAGAAAAACTCGGCTGGTCCCGTGCGAATCTGTATAAATATATTACCACAAAAGAAGAAATTATTCTGAAAATTGCCGCAGATAAAATGGCTGCCTATTACAGCTCACTGCTTGCAGCTTTTCCTGACGGTAATAATTTTTCTTTCGAAGTGATTACAGAAATTTGGGCTGGAATTTTGAATGCAAATCAGGATTATATGCGGTATGTTTCATATTTGAATCCTGTTATAGAAACGAATGTTACAGTCGAGCATCTGGTAGCTTTTAAAAAGCAATACTATGATTTTGCAAAGGCTTTAAGTGAAAGGCTTTCACAGATGCTTGCCGTTACGCAAGAAGCTGCTTATAAAATCCAGCTCGATGTTTTGTTTTACGCTTCAGCAAATGCTGTCTGTTGCTATAAAAATCCACTCGTACAGGAAGCACTCAAACAAATCAACATTACTCCACCGCCTATGGACTTTTATCAGGATATGAAAAAGTTTTTGAAAATGCGTATGGAATATAGGGTATCTGTAAAAAATGCAGGTATGGAGCACCTCTAAAACCGGAAGTTTTTAGAGGTGCCCATATATTTCAACCAGCAGCTTCTGCCATGCTTTCAGCTTTCCCCTGTTCACCTTCCATATTATAAAAACCTCTTTCACTGATCGGCAATTTAGGCACGGTACTTTTATTATATTACTCCAGATGGAAACCGGTTAGTCCCTACTGCTCATATTGAGGAGGTGTTCACACAGAATTGTGGCTAAACGGTAGATTGCAGCTTGTATATAAAGCTCATCTTGCAGTTTTCTCTCCATTTCCCGAAAGTCAATCTGCGTAAATTCTTTTCGTACATGATTCCGTTCTTTTTTAGGAAACATACCGGTATTCATATATAGTCCTCAAAAGCATTCTCTAAATGCATGGGTTCAACAGAACGTTTTTTGATAGGATCATCAGGAATAACAATAACATCAAACCGAACGTGCATCTTGTTATATTCTCGATGAAGGGCTAAAAAATATTTAGCAGTTTTACAAATCCGTTCTTGCTTCCGTGCATTGATAATAATATCTAAATCATTTATAGCTGTGTGTACTAATGTCTTTACTTCAATAAAAACAAGCGTATCATTTTTTTGTGCAATAATATCTATTTCACCGGTTTGTTTGCGCCAATTACGGGCTATAATATGATAACCCTGCTGTATAATCCACTCTGCGGCACGTTCTTCACCGGCATTTCCGAGCTGTTTACCAGTCATGAGCACTGATATTCTAATGGATCAATTGCCTTAACAATAAAATCATTTTTATATTTCCATAAATCCCGTAATTCACCGGTATTATTGGGAAATGTTTTTCCTGTTTCATCGATCAAAATACGGATTACAGGACGTAAAGGGGCCTCAGCGTTTGCCTTTATTACCCGTGCAACTGACGTATCATTCATTAAGACAATAGAACCTATGGGATAGATGCCGAGCGTTTGAATAATCGCTTTAATTACTTCATAATCAAAACGCCGCCCTTTATCTGCAAGCAATGTTTTCATGGCTTCATACCCAAGTAAGGCTTTCCGGTATACTTTCGGTGAGGTCATCGCAATAAAAGCGTCAATAACTGACAGTATTCTACCGCCCATAGTGATTGTATCTTTATTTAAGCCGCTTGGATAACCTCTGCCGTCCCACCGTTCATGGTGCTGCAGCACTGCCGCTGCAATTCTTTCTGTATACATAAATTCTGAAAGTACCGATTTATACCCATAGATAGTATGTGCAGCAACTGCCTGCATCTCTGTAGCGGTAAGTGTTCCTTGTTTACGGAGAATTGAGTCGGAAATACGGAGCATACCGCAATCATGGAGAAGCGCAGCAATAACCATTTCAGTAACATACTCATCAGGCAGTTTAAAAAATCGGGTAATACCATCAGTTATCAAAGCTGAATCTACTAAATTTTTTGCCATTTCTTTATCAGGGGACTGAGCAGATAAAACAAAAGACAGTGCCAGCTCTTTATTTTGCAGTAATAAACTGTGTACTTTCACTGCAAGTTTATCTATAGGACGTGCAGGTATGGGATTTTTTTGCTTAATATCTATTAAAAAGGAATCAAGCGTATTAATAAGTGTTTTATATTCAGTATAAAGACTATCCCCTGTTAAAATTTCGGGTAACTGCAAAATCGCATTTTTGGTAAGAGCAGCCTTTGAAGGCTGTATATCTTCATCATCAGAAAATACCTCTATTTCTTCTACCTCAGAAACTTCATCTTTACGGGCATCTTCTTTTGAGATAACTGTTCCTTCAGTCATTACAAAAGGTACTTTCCATGTTCGCAAAACTTGTAATTCTCTTTTGGTAACTGGAAAATTCTTTCCGAGAACTCTATTTTTACCATCATCAAAAAAGAGCGGCTCTGAAAATATCATGCCCTCACGCAGATCGTCAATTTTAATTTTTCTTAGCACAATACACCTCGTCTTTTTGTTATCTACAGGGTATCGCGGAAAAGCCGAGAGGCTTTCAGTTTCGGATAGCCCCTGTTCCGGATAAGGAAGCTTTCGAACAGATTATGAGAAATCTCCCTCTTATTTCTTCCTATTTCAAAACAGAAAAAGGATCTATCATTTTCCCGTTCTTATATAGTGAAAGATGCAAATGCGGTCCGGTTGAATATCCCGTATTTCCAACTGCTCCGATAACAGTCCCTTGTGTAACAGATTGCCCGCGTTTTGCATATATTGTGTGCAAATGCCCATAGAGTGATTGGTAGCCGTTGTCATGGCTGATAATAACATAATTACCAAATATACGGTTTATACCTGCTTCCACAACTTTTCCATCAAGGGTTGCTTTGACAGGAGTTCCTGTAGGAGCAGCTAAATCAATACCGCTATGAAAACTTTTAGCACCGGTAAACGGATCGCTGCGGTATCCAAAGGGTGAAGTAAGCCGTCCATTAATAGGATAGATGAAAAGCTGACCTAATATCCGCCGTAATTCAGCGGCTGAGAAAACAGCACCGGGAATAAAAAGCTCTTGCCCAGCGGTTAATACAGCATTCGGCAAATCATTTGCATCAAGAAGAGCTGTAACCTTTACATTATAACGCTCTGCAATGCCGGCAAGACTATCATCTTTCTTTACGGTATAAGATAACCCATCTATTGAGGGAATTCTAAGTTTTTGACCTGATGACACACGCCGCGCATTAGTAATCCCATTAACAGAGAGTAAGGTACTTAAATGCCGCAATCCCGCACGGGCGGCTATTCCGCTAATTGTTTCTCCCTTTTTAACGGTGTAATGCCGGAATGTAACCAGCGGTACATACTCGGAAAGCGGTGCGGCACTTCCATTGTTTTCACTTGCGGCGGTGAGTGTTTCAGGAAAAACATACGAATACAACGCTCGCTCGCACGCCGATTCGCTTGGGAAATGAATAGATGTTAATCCTCTAACATATATACTATTTTTTAAGAGCGGTATGCTGCTTACCGCAAGAATGGAAAGCAACACTATACCTACCGGAACTAATTTTAGATGTAAAAAAAACGATTGTACTTTTTTTGCTGTATTTGAATAGTTCTTTGCTTTGGAACTGCCCCGCTTATCAGGAAATAAAACACGGATATCCGCTGCCGCAGCAGTATATTTACCCGCATAGTTCCGCGGATAGTATGTCTGAGGGGTATCTATGTTTTTTTTCTGTGCAGTATGAAGTATACGAAGTGAGGACACAGTAAAAATATCATTTTGATTTGTTTCCGAGTCAAAACCATGATAGGTAATAATATCCATAGGTACAGTATCGGCAAAAACAGTGCATGGTTAAGACTATTCAGCTTAGTTTTTTACAGATGCTCTTTATTGACTTTCTAGGCTGTTTCTGGTTTACTAATCGAATGAAAAAAAACTTACTGAGCATCATACTATTAGGTATGGTGTCATTGCTTCTAAGTGAAGAAATTACCACCGCGAGCGTTTTTTTTTCCGGTGTATCTGAAAAGTATGGTAGTATGCGGGATTATACTGCTGATATAACTATTACCGCCGGTAATGGTAAAGAAACAATGAATGCGTCCGTTTTTTTTAAAAGACCGAACAGGCTCAGAATGGATTTTACCCGTCCAGCAAATCAGGTTATTTTATTTACCGGCGAAACACTCACTATTTATCTCCCTGCATACCGGATGGTTCTCAATCAGAATATGGATAAGGGAGGGGCTGCAAGCAGCGCAAACTTAGCCACTCCGCAGGGGCTTTCTCTTTTAAAACGATCGTACACAATCGCATACGAAACAGGTGCTGCAGCACAGCCGCTCGATGAAAATTCTAGCGAGCAGGTTGTCGTTCTTGCTTTAAATAGACGGTCTGCCTCAGAAACATTCCGTGCTATCCGCTTGTTGATTACTCCGGCAACAAAACTCATACGGCGGATAGAAGCATGGCCTATTTCGGGCGGCAAAATTACGTTTGATTTTCATAATTATCGGCCGAATACCGGTATCCCTGATTCTAAGTTTTTATATGATATTCCCCCTAATGCCGATATGCTCAATAATTTTTTATTTGAAGAATAACCGATGCTGTATGAAGATACAGCTCATAGAAAAGCTAAAAATATTTTTATGACAGTAAGGATATAAATATGCAGGAATTAGCAATTTTATTAAAAAACACGCGTGAAGAAAAGCAAATTAGCCTTGAACAGGCTGCGCGGGAAACGAATATTACGAAATGTTATTTGGAAGCATTGGAAACGGGTGATTATCATTTGTTTCCCGGTGAGCCGTATATAGTCGGTTTTTTGCGCAACTACGCCGAGTATCTTTCACTTGATCAAAATGAATGCGTACTGTTATACAAACAAGAGAAAATTCAAGATGAATCAGTTGCACCCGATCAGCTTATTCAAAAAAAACAATTTCATATTCCGCGCAGTATTCTTTTTATGCTCGGCGGTTTAGTATGTATAGGTATTATCGTTTTTTTTGGGAATCTATTTTTTTCGGGGCTGCAAAACCGGTCCGCAGAGCAAGAAGCTGAAAAAGATACAGAAATTATTGAACAGACTGCACATACAGCATATACGGTTTCCGATCAATTTTTTGAAAAAAGAGTTTTTGCCGGCGATACGCTGCGGGTAACTTTAGGAGAGAAGCAGTACGAACTCACCGTTGAAAAAACTGCTCCTGCATTGTACCTTGCTACCCATATCGGTACGCAGGTAATTGAACTTGGGCAAAGTCTTCTGCTTGACTTAAACGGTGATGTTGCCAGTGATATAAAAGTTTCGGTAAGCGATTTAGATAAAACCGATGAGTCTAAGGGAGCTACTATTGAAATAGTAACCGGCGATGCTATGGGAACTTCGGCATCGCAAGAGGATATTCAGTATGCAAATGAAAAAACGTCTGCTTCTGCTGGAAAGTACAAGGTTTTATTTGATGCAGGTTCTGCCTATCCGGTAACTTTGAATGCAACATTCCGCAGTTACTGCTTATTCCGCTATGAGCAAGATCATACAAACCGTGAAGAACGGTACTATCAAAAATCCGAGCAATTAACAGTTCAGGCAAATAACGGTATTCGTATTTGGGCATCAAACGGTAATGCGGTAAAAATGCAGATCATTGCCGGAGGAAAAACAATTGATATAGAAGTAAGCCGTCCGGGAGAAGTCATTGTTAAGGATTTAAAATGGATAAAAGATGATGAAAGCGGACGCTATAAGTTTGTGGTAATCAATGTTGATTAAGCATTTTTTTTTAGACCAACATGGGTGTGCAAAAAATCAGGTTGACGGTGAGTTACTGATAGGCGTATTGCAGACCCTCGGTTGGAAAAGAGTAGATAATCCTGAAAATGCTGCGTTGATTATTGTCAACTCGTGCGGCTTTATTGAGCCTGCTAAGGTAGAATCTATCAATGCGGTAATTGCAGCGCGCCGTGATTTTCCGCATGCAAAAATTGTACTTGCCGGTTGCCTTGCTGAGCGTTATGGGCAGGAGATGCAGCAGGAGTTTGTAGAGGCTGACGCTTTTTTTGGGAATGGTGATATTTCCCGTATCTCAGAGGTACTACAAGCCTTATTTCCTAGTAACTATGTTGTTACTGATACTAATACCCCTGAACATACAACGCGATCCGATGTGAATACACTGGTAATAGATGCGCCGCAAGCATCTTATAAACGGATATTTGTAAAACCGCCGCAGGTAGGGGTCTGCTGCGGGGATCGACCTGAAATACTCAATTTTCCCCGTTCTGCATTTATTAAGATAACAGAGGGATGTAATAATTGTTGTACATTTTGTGCAATTCCTTTAATACGAGGGACTGTCAGGAGTCGATCTATTGCAAATATTATAGAAGAAATGCAAAGTTTTATTAAAAAAGGATATAAAGAATTTAATCTTATCGGGCAGGACCTTGCTGCTTTTGAAGCGGCATTTGATGGCAGCGGTTCTGCACTTGCACAGCTTTTACGGCATATTTCTTTGCTGGATGGTCATTTTTGGGTTCGATTACTCTATATTCATCCAGATCATTTTCCGCTTGATATTCTTCCTATTATGGTTGCAGATACGCGGTTTTTACCCTATTTTGATATACCGTTTCAATCCGGATCGGAAAGAATTATCCATGCAATGAACCGGCGGGGAAATGCAGAACGCTATCTTAAACTTGTACACACAATTCGTGAGGCATTTTGTGCAGGAAATTCTCCCTATCGGCGAGCTGTTATCCGTACAACATTTTTAACCGGTTTTCCTACTGAAACCGCTGCTGAGGCTCAAGAAACCGAGCTATTTTTACAGAATTTAGAGCCTCTATGGGCGGGGTCTTTTATGTATTCTGCAGAAGAAGATACGCAAGCGGCAAGTATGCAGCCGAAAATATCTGCGCGTACTGCAAAAAAACGCAGTGAACGGCTTAAAATGCTTCAAATGCCAATAACACAAAAATTGCTCGCATCTTTTTGCGGTGAAACGCTCCTTGTGCTGATTGAAGAATTAATCCCTAAGGAAACCGATGATGTATATGAAACGCGGATTGCCTTAGGTCGTGCATGGTTTCAAGCCCCTGAAGTAGACGGAAGTATTGTTGTAAACTATGAAGATACGCAAACAGATACGGATGGTGAGCCGATTGCAGCGGGCAGTCTTGTGTTAGTGCGGATGGGTACTGTCCATGGCGTAGATATTGAAGCGTATGCGCTTTAGCACTGGCATTACTGTGGTTTTTGTGCTATACTCTTCTCCATGAATTTTATAGAATTGTTAGGGTATGTAGCCTCGTTTATCATTTTTATTTCATTAACCATGAAATCAATTGTACGGCTCAGAATTTTTAATGCAATCGGCTGTTTGCTGTTTACCCTGTTTGCAATTAAAACAAACTCTATCCCTGCTGTTGCAATGAATGTTGGAATTGTATGTATAGATATGTTTTATCTCTTTCGGCTTTTAAAAATTAAGGATAATTTTGAGATTCTGGAAATAAGTAAAGACAATGAAATTGTCCGTTACTTTTTTGAAAAAAATAAAACTGAATTACATGAACTGTTCGGTACGGATGCATATACAAAAAGCGGCAATGCAGCATTATATTTTCGCAATACGGATATAGCGGGGCTTGTTGCATATTCAGTAAAGGAAGAAAACCAGAAAGGCTGCATATATTACGGTTGATTTTGTTGTTGCAAAATATCGGGATTTGGCTGTCGGGAAACAATTTTTTATGCATGATACGGGATTTTGGAAGCAGCAAGGCTGTACGGTACTTGTGGTAGAAAAACCTGCACCCGGGCATATTGCCTATCTTCGCAAGCTTGGTTTTACCGATACAAATAAAACGAATATTTGGCAGAAAGAAATATAACCGGTTACCTGCACCAGAATCTAGGGCATCTGCAAAAACTCAGGTATAGATTTTTAGAAGATGCCCCTCCTATTCTGCATAATCCCAGTCAACTGCAAACCAATCCGATATATTTGCAAACTCTTTAGCAATTTTCCCCATTGGCAGATGAGCAGTTGTTTCAGCAATGAGATAGCTTTTTCCCTTGTGAATAAAACGTGCGCCTTCTCCCTTACAGTCTATTGCAGCAAGAGCGTGCTTATGCTTGTTGGAAATAAGCAGAATAGTATCAATATTCATTTGGTTTAAAATAACAGCCATTAAAAGTGCACGGCTATCGCAGTCGCCGGTTCTCTCTATGCATACTTCCGGCAGGTTGATAAAGTCAGCAGCATTTTTTTTACGGGTATATGAAAAATTTTGTACCCACGCTAATACTGTTTCAGCTATATCGTGTTCAGAAGGCAGCACTTCGGCACTTGACGGCTGCGCCAATTCTTTTTCAATACTGATAGGAATATACCGGCAACGGCTTACACTGTCGCGGTAAATAATTCTATAGTACCGCTTCCATGCTGCTTCTAAAAGCGGAGAATGTAAGTACCGTGTAAGTAACGAGAACTCTCTATCAATCACCATCTGGTTTGCCTCTGCGTCAGAAGTATCAAAATAGAGCGGAATCGTCTTGTCAAAAAATGATCCGCTTACTGGGGCAACCTGCTTTTTTGGATACAAAGCCTGCATAATGGGACCGGATTCAAAACGCGCTTGATGACCGATCAGCGCGGAATCCAGCACAGAAATCATAAGCGGTTCGTATTCTGTTGCATATCCTTGTGCAGTAGAGGAGAGTAGGGCAAGCCATCCTTGCTGTTCAGGGAGCGGTGCTGTTAATAGCCACCCAACCTGACGGTTATTGCCTTGTCCAAAATGCAAATGAGAAAGGAGTGCTTGTGTATCATGCAGCTCAAACGGGATAGCTCTTTTTTCTCCTTGTAGCTGATGAGCAATATGGTCAGTTAGCTGATACACTGTTTCAAACTGTTGATATGGATAGACTGCAATTTGTACGCCTACCGGCATAAATGTATGATGAAATAAAAAATGCGTTGTACTTTTTGATTGTACCGGCTGAAACCCCTCAGGCATATCAATAGAGAAGCCCCATGTCGGGTATGCTTTTATTTCAGCATATCCTGATGGCGTGTGGTAATATAGTGCGAGTAAACAAACGAAACTTGAGAGTATTTTTCTTACATTCATTCGGCAGCTCCTGAGTAAATCCGGACAAACATATCGGACTATTGTTAATCTTTCTGCAGTATACGTGGAACCATTCAACAATTAGTTCGCTGCATTGCGTCTTACAATGGTTTATTCTGTAGCAGTAAACTCCGATACAATATCTGCTACATCATGATGTATAGATTCTTCTATCGGTTTACAGATTATACGACCTTTTTCAGGATCAAATGTGAATACTACATGATACATCGGTTCGCGAATTTCAAAGTACCTGCCGTGGCTTTCCAAAATTACGCCGGGATATACCGTACCGGTAACGCGTACTTCAGATTTAATATGCAATTCAAAATGCTCTTTTAGTTTAAAAATCTTTAAGCCAAGCGCAGTATTACACTTTAGCAGTGCTACTTTTTGCTCGCGTAGCTCCTGTATGCGGTCTTCGGAAATGCTTTCGTCTTTTAGTTCAGTTTCAATGTGTGCAAGCTCTAACAGGTTCGACTGCATTTCCTTTTCATGTACTTCGATTTTATCCTTTACAAGATAATCTTGACCGAATGAAATAATAGTACGGACTGTTTTATAGTCTCCAAGATTACGGGCATGAACACCGCATGCGGCATGTGCATTTCCGCCGATAAAACTGCCCGGTTCTCCTGTGAGTGAAAGTCTCCCATTGGTTTTTACAATGCACCGAAAGCAATATTGTTCGATGTGGAGGTTCTCGCCGGCAAGCAAACGGGCTGTTTCTGCAAAATGCAGTGCCATATCATTTTTTGACCATACAGTGCCGCGTCCTTCTCCCTTGATACCGCCATTCATCAAAAGAGATTCTCGTGTATAAATAAGCGCAACTCCTGCATTTCCATTTACAGTAAGACAGCCTCCTGCTCTCACCGTGCGGTTTTCTTCTATGTTTCCATTAATAATCAGATCGCCGGCAAAAATAATATCTCCGGTTTCTTTATTAATCGTTGAATTGAATGTTTTTGAATTGATAATTTTGAGTACATTCTTTTCATTTGAGAGTTCCCCCGTTACTGCTGCAGCAAATAGAACAGTCTTATCAGTTTTTTTTACTAAAATGGTGTTATCATGCTCAGGTAATCTTTGCTCACCCGCGAGATCAATCCCCATGGTCTTTCCAAAGACATCAATTCCTGCTTCTCCATCTTCGAGGAAAGTTGCTTCAAGGATGACTGCTCCGCGCTTTACCGATGCCGTTTGCGTGTTATCAAAATTAACTTTCCAGTCAAATTTATATGAATTCGGCGCAACCGGTAAAGAGCCTTTACAGATAGTATATTCTATCGGCTGAAAAGTTTGCCGCGCTGCATAAATTGCTTGTTGCAGTATGGCAGGTGAATATTTTTCAGGAGGAATATTTACTTCATCTAAAGCCTTTTTCAGACGGAGGGGAGATAGGCGGGAACCTGCACCGCGTCCTGCTTCGAGTACAAGGTAGACTTCCATCTGATTTTCGGGTATGACTGCCTTTACCGTTGCATCTTTATAGGGAATAATGCGCATCTTTAACCCGGATCCGGTTTGGCATAATAACAGTATACCGCTGCAACCTGCTTTTAATTCCTCAAAACTTTGTACAATGTTGCGTAAATCAAGAACAATCGGATCATTACCGGGTAAGCCCATAATAGGTTCCCCGTAAATATCAGCACCGTTTTCTCCAATTTCCGCTTCTGAAAATTGAAACAATAGATCATCTTTTTCTACAAAGCTGAGAACCTGTGCTTGTGAAAGCGGAAATTCTTTATCATAGAGGTTTTGCGCCTGTTCTTTAGCAATTTCAACTGCATGTATGAGCTTTTTCCTGAGAAGCAGACCTTCTTGTTCATTCAATTTTGTAATGTGAGGAACAAGGCTTCTATTCTTCCCTCGTTTAGGAAGAATTCCTTCCGAAATCAATATCTCCGTTTCCCTTTCGCCGGTTTGTTCAAATGCAGCAAGGTCTTCCTGTATTTGCTTATAGTCAATATCCTTAATAGCACTATTGTTAAGCATATTGGTAATCATTTTTTTATCAATCTCAACCGCAGTATCTTTTGCTTTACGAATATAGAGTTCTGCGCGGGTTTTATCCGGTGAAATAATCAACCGTGCATCAAATGACGGGTCCAATTCTATTTCAAGCGGTAGAGGCAGTGTTTTTCCATAGCGTACCTTATCGAAATACTGTTCAAAATGCTTTTTCCCGATCAGTTCTGCTTGCGGTATACCTTTTTCTACTGCCTGTTGTACTATGTCGTCATATTCAGGAAATGCTGTATTATCCGCTGCTATAATCGAAAAATACCATTTTTGATTATTTTCATTTTGTTTAATTGTCCATTTCATATTCTAACCGCACACTATACACGATACCCTTGTTCGACGGCTTTTGTAATTTTCCGCCGTAATAAGGCATTTTCTTTTTTGAGAACGGAAATTTCATACTGCTGGCTTTTTATCATTTCTGCTAAATCATGCATAGTAAGAACATCACTATTCATAAGCTCTTTAACGTATTCAAGTTTTGAACGAAAATCGGCTTCTGCCTCTTCGCCGGCAGCATAAAAACTCTCTTCCATATAGTCTTCATACTCGGTTTGAGTTGCAAAAGATTCTGTTTCAGATTGCAGAATTTTGTCGCTGATACGGTAAATTGCTTGTGATACCATTGCTTGCGGTTTGTAGACAATTGCCGGCAAACGGGAGGCAAGTGCAGTATCTTGAATATTATCCCTATAAATAACCCCTAAATGTTCAAGATTGATATTGAGATATTCTTTACAGGAACGCCGTATTTTCAATGCTTTGTCGGCATCTTTCGGATCATCGAGCATATTCATAATAAGCCGCGGTTTAAAAAGCTGCAAATCACGTAAGAAAATTTCCGTATTTGCAGGATCAATTTTTTTTAGTTCGGTAATCATGTGAGGAATATACATTCGCTGCATAGACGAAGAATCCGTTTTCAGTTTTTCAAGGTAGGTATAGCCGGGAGATCTACGTCTAAATGCACTATAGAGCATACGAAATACAATATTCTTTAAGAACAAATAGGCATTCAGTGTTGCCGTTACCGAAGGGGCTGTAACAATAATTCCTTGCGGAGAAAGAAGGAAAAAGTCTAATATACCGAGATGCGTTCCCGCTCCAAGGTCAAGAATAAGGTAATCTGCATCCACCCTCAGGAGGTTCCGTGTAAGATTATTCTTATCTGCGGCTTTCAAAGCGGCAAACCCGGGAATCTCGGAATCGCCGGGAATAAAACGGACATTGGTATAGTTTGTGCCGATAATAATATCTTCAAAGTTGGAATTACCCGATAAAAAGGTTCCAATACTATGAGTATTCGCTTGCTGCCCTAGCACTAAATGAAGATTCGATGCACCTAAATCAAGGTCTACAATAAGAACTTTCTTACCAGCTTGTCCGAGTGCAATTGCAAGATTTGCAGATAGCAGACTTTTACCAACACCGCCTTTTCCGCTAGCAATCGGTATGATTTGCATAAGACATACTTCCTTTTATATACGCAAAAAATAAGAGCACAGTGTCTATTGCAAGAAATAAAAATACTGCTTTTATTACCCTTGCATTGCTGTGTGCTGCATTGACAACATTATGCATTATAACAAATCCTCTATGAAAGATATAGAGGAACTCTCCGCAAATGGTTAAAAATTTTAGCAAAAATTGCATATAGAGCCATTCAGTAACGCCTTTTTCTTGCACGAGCAGCATCAGCCACGGCAATACCGGCACACATAACGCTGCAAGCGCACTATATTTAAAAAATAAAATATCCTCGGTGAAGTCTATGGAAAATGATGCAATATAGAACACCTTAACTGTTTCGTACACACAGGCAAAAATATAAAGGTATAGTGTTGGTTTTTTCATAGTATAGTTCTAGTGTATGCTCAACCGGACTTTAGGTCAAGCCCAGAGTAATTATATATCTGTTCGATAACTCCGTTTTCAAACAAGAACGATGGGGGGGGGGGGGGGGG
>JBQMYN010000032.1:0-22924 GCA_052173475.1 Treponema sp. | reverse complement strand
CTGTCCGTTTTGCAAAGCTGCCACGGATGGGGCGACGGTATCTTTCAAAAATCTATACCTGAGTTTTTTGCAGATACCCTGTTCTCTTTACGCATACCAGAATCCCAGAAGTAAGCCTGCCGGAATGAGATAATAAGCAAAAAAGCTGAGCTTCCCCTGTTTAATCAGCTTTAATAAAAACAGCAGTGAACATAAACCAACAATAAATGCAGCCGCCATTCCGGCAGCCAATGCCCACACACTTACAGAGGCTGCCAAAGAATCCGCTGATTTTATTTCAACAATAAAGGCGGCAATAATTGCCGGTATTGAAAGTAAAAATGAATATTCTCCGGCTTTTTCTCTCTCTAAACCGGTTATTAAGGCAGCAGAAATAGTGCTTCCTGAACGGGAAATTCCCGGTAAAACGCCTATCCCTTGAGCTGCGCCAATAACTATTGCGTGGAGTATAGTGGGAACCGCATGGGTGTTTTTTTTCTGTATTTTTTCTGAGAGAAGCAGCACAATTCCGGTAATGATAAAACCAACTGCAATAAAAGCAATGTCTTTTGTGTGTGCAATATTCTTAATGAGTATGCCGATACCGCCTGTTACTACGGTTGAAATACACAATGCTGCAATTAAGTGCAGATCATCCTTATCATCCAGTGTATGTTTTCGGATAATAAACCGCCCAAGAACCTTGCACAAGCGGAAAACTGTTTTATAGAATACAATACACACTGCACCAAGTGTCGCAATATGCAGCAAAACATCAAAAATAATCGGCACGGTAGTATGACCTAAAAAATACTCTGCCGCTGCAAGATGCCCCGAACTAGAAATAGGTAAAAATTCTGCAATCCCTTGAATAATCCCTAAGAAAATAGCTTGTACTATTGTCATAGTATACTCCTTTCGCACATAATGAGGGTATCCTGAAAGTAACCAACTTTTGAGACATCCCGTATCTTCTAAAAACGAGCCGAGTTTTTAGAGATGTTCAACATATTACATGTTATTTTCAAAACAAAAGAACGCTTTTAACAGCCTTGAACTACCGAAGATTTGGAAAAAACTCAGCAATAATCGCTTCCGGTTTCTTGTTATAATATAACACGCCATAGGCAAGTGCTGCGGTGAGTATTTTTTTCCCATAGCCGCGGGTTTCTGCATATCCTATACTTTCAAGAAATATATCATCCGGTATATCTTTTAAATCGCGCTGCCAAATCCGTACCCGCGTTATACCCGCATTATATGCACAACAGGCAGGCATCAGCTTTTTGTTCAAGCGGCGGATCATTTCTGACAAGTAGTATGCGCCGAATGCGATATTTGTTTCAGGATCAGTAAGTGAATAATCGGTTATTTTTAATTTTTTTGCAATATCGGCAGCGGTCGGCGGCATCAACTGTGTTAAACCAATTGCGCCTGCATGGGAGACAACTTTCGGTTGGAAAAAACTTTCACTGCGTATAAGCGCATACAAAAAGTATGGAGGAATATGGTATTTCGCCGCATATTTTTCCACAAAATCTTTCCATGGACGGGGATATACTAATCTCAGCTGTACACTATCGGCAGGATGAGCGTTCTGCCGTAAATAGGCAGACATCATCCGTATAGATTGTGCATATAATCCCTTATGCGCAAGTTTCTCCGCAATAAATACCGCTTTTTCGGGTGAAACTGCAGCGCACATCTCAGAAAAATCGGGGTATATCCTATCGAGCAAGTTAAATTTGATAAGCCCGTCCAATACAGCCTCTGCTTCTTGCATTGAATACAGCGGGCTGCCGCTTTCTATCTTCTTTTTCTGTGTAAAAAGAGAAATAGGCTCATGCAATACATAGTTACTCATACTGCAATAGTAAGAATTACTGGCACTATGTTCTATAATACGGCGGAAATATGCTTCTTGCTCTGATTCCGTAAGCATACCCGAATGCCTGCCCATTCGGGCTAAAGTATAGAGTACCCCATCCAGCTGCTTACTTACTCCCTGAAAAGTACCTGCCTGATGCAGCTTTTTCAAATTTTTCCAATCTTTTTTTATCGTTAGTTTCACATTAAAGTCTTCAAGCAAATCAGCATACCATGCAGGATTATTCCATGACGCAGCTGTCCTTATAAGTTCAGCAGTATAAAAATCAATCGAGCCGCTTCTAATGGTATCTAAATAGTACCAAAGAGCAGTATCATAATCTGCTGCATTTTGTGCATATTCTAATGATTTTTTAAAGAGAGCCGCTGCTTCAGAAACCGGTATGGAATCTATCCGTGTTGATATTCTTGCAATATAAAAAAAGCTATAAAACAAAACAGTATGAGCTTTTTTTTCTTCTATAATATTATGACCATGACGGATGCCGGTTTTATGCTCCCGCGCTTTTTGAATGCAATGACTAAAGAATACAATAGCAGCCTGCTTATGTTCCGCCCCATACACAGCGGCTTTCCCTATATCGGAAAGCACCGGCGCGTAGGCAATATGCTCAAACGTATCAGTATCGTACAGCATAGCGGCAAATTGATTCCACGCTGCTGCATAGTTTTTTTCAAAAACAAAGATTCTCCCTTGGGTCAATTTTGCAGCACTGCTGCTCATTTCAGCTGCGGCTTTGGGAAACACATTCACCATTTCTTGGGTCAGCTGGTTTGTCTGATATAGTGTCTCTACTGAAACAGGCAGCTGCGCATATTTATGCAGCTGTAAATATAAGGCTGTTTGCAGATCAGTTAATTCCCGTATTTCCTCTTCTGCCTCTGCCGTTTTTATAGCATGCAGTGCTTGCAAACGCTTTGTAACTGATTGCAGCCGCTTTTCTACGGATCCTGTTGTATATAAGGCTTCGTTGCACAATCTTTTAAAGGGTTCGGCATATAATGCAGCACCTTTTTCAAAATAGAAACGGGCTGCATCGGTATGCTTTGCACTTTTTAAATGCAAACCGATAAAATAAGCACTGCCTTGCCCCATGTTTCTAATCTGCCGGTATGCCTGATTATCAGCTTTCAGGAAAAATTCATAATCCTGTATTTCGAGTGCATGAAAGAGAATAGAGGTCTTATCGGCATAACAAGAACTCACAAAAGTCCCAATAATGAGTAATCGGATAACAAAAGATATAAAAAAGGATGAAAAGAAATATGGAGGCAATTTCTTTTCATCACGATAGTTACTGCGGAGGAATTTCAATATATGTTCCCGAAATAATAACATCAGGATTTTTTAACTTATTGTGTTTTGCAATATCGGTATAAAGCCACGGATTTCTATAATATGTTTCTGACAGATCCCACAATGTATCTCCCCATCGTACCTTATATCGGACGGCTTCAGTATGAATAGGTTTATTCGATACTGCTGTATCTTCTTTATTATCGAGCATCCCTGTATTTTTATTTTCAAAAACAGCAGGATCACCCGGGGTAGGCGGTTCTGTAGCCGGTACATCTTCCGGTATTGTTTTTTGCTCTTGGGCTACTGTAGGTACTGGATCAGGTGCCGTTGTTTTAGGTGTATTTTCTTCTATATTTTGCATCATAGACTGAATACTTGACTGTTCCGTGTCCATTTGTTCAGGCTGTTTTATTAAAAGTAAAATACCGAGTATCAATGTTGCTATTCCAAGCAACAGCAGTATAATAATGAGCCATATCGGTATTTTTTTCTTTTTTTCTTCATCATCAAAACTTGGATCATTGTCGGAATAGAAATCACTGGTGGTAAATGATTTATCCGTATCTGTCTGAAAAGAATCACTACCCAATCCATCTAGCTCGGGGGTAAAATCAAAGTCCATTTCATCAAAAAAGGGTTCAGCAAAGGTTTCAAGCGATACTTTTAAACCTTGCCGCACTCCCGAATCTACGTCAATTGCTTCAGCTGAAAGGTTTTTTTCATTATCAAGAGAAAGCTTCAACTCTATAGTAGGATCGCCGGCAGCCTTATTTTTAATATCTTCGATAATGAGCGAGCCGATATACACCGGTTCATATTCTTCACTTTCCTTTTTAAAAAGATTAATTTGTACGCTGCTTTGATCATCACGAACGGTTGTTAATTCAAGTTTTTCAGGCGGCGAAACTGAATCTTCATCCATAATAGGGAAAAATGTACCATCAGCGAGCTTAATACCTATTTTAGCTGCCATATCAACTGCTCCTTTTTGTAAAGCCTTACCATTATATTATCGGCAATTTTTACGCAGGACGCAAGAAAAAACTTATCATCAGCAATGCGGTTATCGGCATATCAGGAATATCGCAATAACTCTGGTTGGAATCGGAGTTATCGAATAGATATAGTTTTAGCTGCGGCATCGCTCAAACGCTGTTAGTTTTTAGCGATGTCTTATACACAATCCACAAGCTGCTATCAACAATTTCTACCGCTTTATTACTGTATTATGCACAAGTTATCAGCTTTATATAAACTTATAAACAACTTATGCACAATAGTGCTTCTGTGCTGAAAGTGCCTAAACTGTATGGTACCCATTAACGCTGTTGGGAAACGTCCGTGTCAGGATGAGGCTTCTATCCGCACTATTGTGTTGCTAGAATGATTACTTTGAAGTGAGATGTTGAACTCGTCAATCTATTCGAAAAATGGCGTTATCGAACAGATCCATTCATATAGCAGGTGTGTAAAAATGCTTCAAGCCCTTTTTTTATACTGCGGTACGTCTGATCGAAATTACCGGTATACCATGGATCGGCAATGTCTGCATTGGATCCGGTAAAGGCAAGGAGTTTGCATATTTTTTTATCCTTAAAACCTGCTATGCGCTCAATATTCCGTATATTTGCGTCATCCATGCCGATGATATAATCATAATACTGTGCATCGTGCACTGTCATTTGTGTTGCATGGTGCGGTACAATAGGAATATTGAGTGCCGTGAGAGTCCGCACTGTGCCGGGATGAGGGGGATTCCCGATTTCTTCAGTGCTGGTTGCCGCTGAAGAAACTTCAAATTGATTTTGCAATCCCCGTTCTTTCAGCAGATGCGTAAAAAGAGATTCTGCCATAGTGCTTCTGCAAATATTGCCGTGGCATACAAATAAAACTTTTGTCATAGTGTATTCTACCGTATGTTGATGTAAAAAGCAGTAATATAGCGGATTCGCGAATCTGCTGCCGCCCAGTGAACACTTTGCGGGTATTCCATAGTGAGTGTTTTGTATGCTTCCAATGCTGAGCGGATATTTCTGTCGGCAGTGTTGAGTTCATATACTCTACCCTGCAAAAAGAGGGCTTCGTCAATATTTTCTTCTGCGGAGTCAAAGAATGCAGCGAGGTAGCGGAGTGCCGCCGGTGCATTGGCTGCATCAGTTGCTTCTCGTGCTTTTTGCAGAAGCACTGCCGGTTCGAGTTCCGAGAGGTCTTCTGCTTCAGCTGCATTACGAGGCACTGCTTTCTCGGTATTTTTACCGGCAGTTGCGGTGTTTTGCGGTACCGCTGCCGGCAGGGGCTGTTCTGAAAGCAGGGGGGCTGCCGGTGCTGATGGGGTTGGCGTTCCGGCAGCAGGGGCTGGAATGTTTTCTGCAACAGCAGCTGATTCGGCTGCTATTGCAGCCCCTGCATTTTGAGAATCATCTGTACGGGCGGTTTTATACTCAGGTGCTTTTACCAGCGTTTTTGCCAATCTGTCTTTTGCCGGCCCTACTGTTACTGCAATGGAATCGGTAATAAAATCGTCGGTAAAAACATCAAAATATGAGAAATGGAGGATGTACGCTCCTTTTTTTTCTCCTGTGAAAGTAAACACGGTTGCATTGTCTGAAAGTTTCCGCTGTTCATACCGTATGCCTTGCTGAGAGCTTTGTTCGCCGATATAGACCCATCCTTGACCGGGATAGGCAATTTCTACCCGCTGTTTTTCGGCAATAGTAACAGCGCGGGAAACAGTGGGATTTTGCCCGCTGTCCTGCTCTACAGCAAAACGGCTGTTTTTTTGAGAGCGGGCAAGGTACAATGCAGGTTTTGCAGAAAAATCATCTAATAAGGAATTTTGCGGGATAGAAGCCTTGTCAGATGCCGAGATCGCTGATGATAATGCAAAGAATACCAACAGGAAGCGCAGATAGCGTAAAAAATCTTGTTTCACGGTACACTCTCCCATAGCTTTTTCATTTTTTCTTCATTTGCATCATGCAATTTTTTCATTTGCTCTGCATCAGGAAGTGTATACCAGTATTGTACGTCTGCTTCTGTCCAAACTTTTTTTTGCTTCCGCGAATACTGTACCGGTGGAAGATCAAGCGGTTCTTCCGGCAGCACAAATACTGCCGGATCAATCGAAATGATAATTTCATCAGGATCAAGCGGCGGCCCTTTTTGCTCATAAATAAGCATCACTACAGCACCGAGCATAAGCAGTATCAGCACTGCGAGTGCGCCTCCTAAAACGGCAATTTTATGATTTTGAATAGTCTCAGTCAGGTTCATATCCTTTATGTTTCCTCCGTTTCTTGTGGTATGCGCCGCGGCGGGCGCGGCGGTATGTAGACATCTGTTTCAGGAGCGACATCTTCTTCCTCAAAGGCTTCCTGTTCCTCTACTGCTTCCTCTCGTTTTATGAGTTCAATGTCGCTATCGAGTTTAATAGCAATAATTTTTGATACGCCGGACTCTTCCATTGTAACGCCAAGCATCGTATGCGCTCCAAGCACTGTTTTTTTGTTATGGGTAATCACAATGTACTGGCTGACATTTGCAAAACTACACAGTGCGCTTACAAAACGAGTAACATTTTGCTCGTCTAGTGCAGCATCTATTTCGTCAAGCAGGCAAAATGGTGAAGGTTTTACCATATAGGTCGCAAAAAGGAGCGCAACTGCCGTCATGGATTTTTCACCGCCGGACAAAAGGCTGATATTTTCCAGTTTTTTTCCGGGAGGCTGAGCAAAAATATCAATGCCGGATTCCAGTACCTGTTTGGGATCGGTGAGCTTTATCTCTGCTCTTCCGCCTCCGAACAGCCGGCGGAACATGTTATGGAAATTTTTTTTGATTTTATTATAGGTTGACAAAAAAAGATCGGTAGATTCAGCCTTTATCTCGTCGGTGATTCGTTGTAAATCTGCACGGGCTTTATCCATATCGGTAATTTGTCCGGTAAGAAAATCATAGCGAGTTTTAACTTCTTGATACTCTTCCGGTGCCATCAGATTCACACTGCCAAGGTCTTTCAACTGCTGGCGCAGTGCTGTAAGCTCTGTACGCAAATCTGAGGATGATGCGGTGATTTTGTACATACGTTCTTCAAACTCCATGAGTTCACGCGAATGCACCTCCCTGAACGTATTTTTTACATTTTTAATTTCCGTTTCAAGCGTTGCAGCATCAAGATAGTATTTTTCGATAAGAGCATTTTGTTTTGCAAGCTCTGCGTTCAGGTCTTTCAAGGCACCTTGATTAACTGATAATTCTTTATTACGTAATTCTATATCCTGTTCAATCCGTTCAAGTTCTTCCGATAGTTGAAACCCTTTGCGGTCGATAGCGGCTATTTCTCCCTCAAGTTCAGTCAGCTGCTCTTTCACATCATCCAAACGCTTTTGTTCATTAAAGAGTTCATTTTCCAACTCTTTTAGTGCAGCTTGTTGTGCAGCGAGTTCACGCCGGAGAAATGCCGCTTGTTTTTCCGCTGCATCTGCTTCTGCCTTCATTTTTGTTTTATTAATCCGCAGATTTTCCAGTGTTTTACGGTATTCACTGATTTTAACAGTCAACTGTTCGTTTTCTATCTGTATATCGTGTATTTGCTGCTGTTTTGTGTGCATTGCTGCACGGTTTTCTTCAACTCCGGTATCAATGTGCCGCTTTTGTGTAATAATACCTTCAGGGGCAAGAAAATCATCAATAAAACTGGCTGATGATTTTTTGTATTCTTGCAAGAATACCTCTAGCTGACCGGTAATGGTTAGTATTTCGGTCATGGAATTTACCGCATACTGGGCAAACTGCTCTGTTTCTTTTTCACTGCGGGTTTGCAGTGCTGCAAAATCTGAAAAAATATTTTTTCTACCATTCAAGAGAATTTTCAGCTGATCAAAACAGCTGAAAAGCTGCGCCTCAGCACTGCTGCGCCTTTTTGCCGAATAGCCGGCGGCTGAAAGTTTTTTATCAAGTTCGGTAACAATATCTTCAGTAATGGAGCGCAGCTGTACTTCCATACCGGCACGCTGTTTGTCAAGGTTTACAACATCACGCTGCAATGCCGTACATGCTGCATCGTTATCGGTCATTTTCTGTGCGGCAAGGTTGATGCTTTCTTCAAATGCAGTAATATTTTTTTCAATATCGCGTACTTGTTTTTGCAGCGAAAGAACTTGTGCATCTTGTTCGTCAGTATCTTCTTGCAGGGTTTCAATCCGATCCTGCAAACCTGATTGGCGGAGTTCCAGCTGTCCGATTTTTGTTTTAAGTTCGTTTTGCCGCTCTGCTTGCAGATGCGCTTGATTTTCTTTTCCTCGCTTTTCAATAGCCAATCCGTATACTTCTGTGCGGATTCCATTCAATTTTTCTTCAAGGCTGTTCACTTCATCCATATTTTCGGAAACGGCATCGTGGATAGAATCAATTTTTGCTTGTACTGTATCGCGGCGGCTCTTAGATTCCTTAATATTTTCTTCGCGCTGTGCAAAGTCATCGGTAAACCGTTTGAGCCGCAGCAACTGTATGTCGAGGTCGTGTTCAAAAATAGCCTCGCGGAGCGCACGGTGCTGTGCGGTTTTTTCTGCCTGCACTTTCAATATATCATGGGAGCGGCGAACTTCACTGAGTACATCTTCAATCCGGCGCATATTTTCTTCGGTTTTTTCCAGCTTGCGCTCTGCATCAGCACGGCGGATCTTAAAACGGGTAATGCCTGCTGCTTCTTCAAACAAATAGCGGCGGTCTTCCGGCTTACTGGAAAGAATTTGATCAATTTTCCCTTGCTCCATCACCGAGTACGCTGCTTTCCCTACACCGGTGTCCCAAAACAATTCGCGTAATTCTTTTAAGCGCACGGGAGTATTATTGATATAATATTCACTTTCCCCTGAACGGTATAGCCGCCGCTTGATTGCCAATTCGCTCACGTCAAGATTAAGTAAGCCTTTTTCATTACTGATCGTCAGTGTTACCTCTGCAACATTTAAGGCTTTTCTGGATTCTGTACCGTTAAAAATAACATCTTCCATTTTATCTGCACGCAGTGTTTTAGAAGCCTGCTCGCCGAGAACCCATTTCATTGCGTCAACGACATTGCTTTTTCCGCAGCCGTTTGGTCCGAGTAAGGCAGTAATTCCCTCCGCAAATTCTATCCGCGTTCTATCTGCAAAGGATTTAAATCCGAAAATTTCAAGACTTTTAAGAAACACGATGTTTTTTACTCCATGAAAAGGTTTTGCAGAGCAGGAAATAAAAGTGTACAAAATTGTTTTGAAAATTCCACGTTTAAGACGGCCCGCGGGAAAATCTGCAAATAACCTGCCGCTGTTTACACACTGCGTGTATGCGGCGTAGTTTGTAGTCAATCTATTCGGAAACTTCCATTCCGGAACAGGTTTACTATGTAGTTTACACCTTTTTTTTGATTATGGGAACCTCTAAAAACTTCCGTTTTTAGAGATACTCTTATGTCATTAGCAGAAACTCATGAGCGGGGGAATGGAAGTCAATTTTTTGTCTGAAAATGCTTTTGAAAGTCTGCTAGCGGCGATACTTATGCTTTTCGGAGGGCTATGCAGTTAAAAAAATTACGGATAGGTAACACAGCACATAGTATCGCAAATTAACGCTCAGAAATCCCTGATTTCTATGGTGAACTCTGTTGCTTTTATACCATAATATGGATATACTGGAAAGAGCGGCGTTATGGAATGTCCTGCCTCAACAAATAAACCTGAATCCTTTGCAGAGTGCAAAACACAATCCGTAAAATACGGGCACTGCTGAAATCTTATCTTTACTTTAAAAGGTGATTTTATTAAGATTGATAGATAAAAATAGAGTTTTTAGGAGGCATCATGCACACTATTTTAGAAAAAAAGCAATTTTCAAAAGACGTGTTTTATATGCGCGTCCATGCTCCTGAAATTGCAAAAAATAGGCGGGCTGGTCAATTTATTATCTTACAGCTTGATGTTGATTTTGGGGAACGGATACCGCTTACTGTTGCCGATGCCGACCCCAATGAAGGCTGGATAGCCCTAGTCATTCAGGCAGTCGGTGCTACAACCATTAAATTGTGCCAAAAGAATGTAGGAGATTCTATAGCGGCGATTCTCGGTCCCCTCGGACGGCCGACCCACATTGAAAAAGTAGGTAAGGTAGTATGTGTAGGCGGAGGAATTGGTGTCGCACCGCTTCACCCTATTGCACAGGCGTATAAAAAAGCAGGTAACGAGGTTGTTATTATCATTGGCGGACGCACAAAAGATTTAGTAATATTTGAAGATGAAATGCGTAAAATTGCTGATGAGCTTATCATTGTAACTGATGATGGCAGCTACGGTAGAAAAGCCCTTGTTACTGAACCCTTGAAAGAACTCTGCCAGTCTGCACAGCCGCCGAATGAAGCCGTTGCAATCGGGCCGCCCATTATGATGAAATTCTGTGCAGAAACTACCCGCCCATTCGGTATTCATACGGTCGTTTCGCTTAATACTATTATGATTGACGGCACGGGCATGTGTGGCGGCTGCCGTGTTACCGTAGACGGCAAAACAAAGTTTGTCTGTGTTGATGGTCCTGAATTTGACGGACATAAGGTTGACTTTGATAATATGATGATGCGCATGAAAGCATTTAAACCGCGTGAAGATCACGACCGGCATACCTGCCGTATAGGTCTACAGGGTTCGTAACACGCCCCCTGTATAGTAAATCTGTTTGGAAACTTCTGTTTCGAGACAGATTACATTGAAATGCGCTGTTTAAAATTAAGTCATTACTGTATAAAGACTTAATTTTAAACTCGCGGGGATGTCATTGCCGCCGGCAATGGCATCCCCGCTTATCAAAACAGACTACTGTTATTTTACATAAATTCGTTATTCCGGATTTTATAGGAGTATGAAATGCAAGAAGTCAATACTGCTGAATATCACCATATTAGTTCCAATGAATTATCTACACAAGCAAAGGCATTTTGGAATGAGCTAAAAGATAAAGAATTAAAAATGAAAGACCGTACCGGTATCCCGATTCAAGAAATGCCGGTTTTAGAACCGGCAGAACGAGCAAGCCTTATGGACGAAGTTGCAATCGGATATACCGATGAACAAGCACGCATCGAAGCGGAACGATGTCTTAATTGTAAAAACCGTCCCTGTGTAAAAGGCTGCCCCGTCGGTGTCCCAATACCTGAATTTATTACCTGTATTCAGCAGGGGGATTATAAAAAAGCGGTCGATACCATTAAAACAACCAATCTCTTACCTGCTATTTGCGGACGTGTTTGTCCACAGGAAAAGCAATGTCAGTCCATGTGTACAGTGGGAAAAATGCACAAAAGCCCCGAAAAAGCTGTGGCTATTGGTCGCTTAGAGCGTTTTGTTGCCGATTGGGAGCGGAATAATAACATGATAACCGTTCCCCCTGTTGCCCCCGAAACAGGAAAAAAAGTTGCCATTATCGGCTCAGGGCCTGCCGGCTTAACGGTAGCCGCTGATGTCCGCCGTGCGGGGCATGCGGTAACAGTGTTTGAAGCGTTCCATAAAACAGGCGGAGTTATGGTATATGGTATTCCTGAATTTCGTTTACCCAAATCCATTGTTGCTCAAGAAGTTGAAAACCTAAAAAAAATGGGCGTTGAGTTTAAAACTAACTTTTTAGTCGGTAGAACAGCAACCTTGGATCAACTGCTGCACGAAGACGGCTTCGATGCAGCCTTTATCGGAACCGGTGCAGGACTGCCTAAATTTATGGATATTGAAGGCGAAAATTTAATGGGAGTATTTAGTGCGAATGAGTATCTTACCCGTGCAAATTTAATGAAAGCCTACCAAGAGGATAAAGCCGACACACCGTTGTACGCGGCAAAAACAGTTGCCGTTATCGGCGGCGGTAACGTTGCAATGGATGCAGCGCGCATGGGCTATAGACTTGGTGCAGAAAAAGTCTATTGTATTTACCGTAGAACCCGTGCAGAAATGCCCGCCCGTGCAGAAGAAATTGCCCATGCAGAAGAAGAAGGCGTTGAATTTTGCTTTTTGCAAAACCCGACACGGATTATCGGCACGGAAGAAGGTAGAGTATGCGCTATCGAGGTTCTTAATTATGAATTAGGCGAACCGGACGAATCGGGTCGCCGCCGCCCTGTTGCCATTAAAGGAACAGAGCATCAAATACCGGTAGATACAGTAATTGTGGCATTAGGGAATAGCTCAAACCCTTTAATGGCGCAAACAACAGAAGGGCTTAATGTTACAAAATACGGCAATATTATTGTTGATGAGACACAAAAAACCAGCCTTGATGCAGTATGGTCAGGCGGTGATATTGTACTCGGAGCTGCAACAGTCATTTTAGCAATGGGCGAAGGGCGGAAAGCCGCCGCCAGTATCAATGAGTATTTAAAAAACAACTAGCGGAAGTGTATTCCGTCAATAGACCTGTTCAGAAACTTCCATTTCAGAATAGGTCTAATGTATTTATAAGGTGTCCGGCATCTTCTGACAATTAATTCCCACCCTCCCTTTCTCCTCCTAGTCAGAAGATGCCTTTTTATCGTAGGTACATCTCAGCATGTAATATTTTTCTCTTGTGTTTGTTTATGCTGAAATCCCTATGATAACATACTTGACAGCTATAATTTCTTTTCTTACTATACTATACTATGAAGAGTACAATTACAGCAGATGAACTCCGTTCAAAGTATATTTCATTTTTTAAGAGTAAAAATCATACTGAAATTTCAGGAAAATCCGTTATCCCTGAAAATGACCCGACGGTTCTTTTTACGACCGCAGGTATGCACCCTCTTGTTCCCTATCTTATGGGCGAGCCGCATCCGGCAGGCACCCGTCTTACCGATTATCAAAAATGTATACGGACAGGCGATATTGATGCCGTAGGCGATGCTTCTCATTTAACATTTTTTGAAATGATGGGAAATTGGTCGCTTGGCGACTATTTTAAAAAAGAAGCTATTACATACAGTTTTGAATTTCTTACTGGAAAAGATTATCTCAATATTCCTGTTGACCTCTTATCTGTTACCGTGTTTGCCGGAGATAATGAAGTTCCGCGCGATGCGGAATCAGCGCAGATATGGGAAAGCCTTGGTATTCCAAAAGAGCGGATTCATTTTTTGCCGCGCGAAGATAACTGGTGGGGACCGGCAGGAGAAACAGGGCCGTGCGGACCGGATAGTGAGATGTTCATTGATACCGGTATTCCAGCTTGCGGATCGGAGTGCCGTCCCGGCTGCCGGTGCGGTAAATATGTAGAAATATGGAATGATGTATTTATGCAGTACCATAAAAATCAGGACGGCACCTATTCACCATTAAAGCGCCACTGTGTAGATACCGGCATGGGCATTGAGCGGACAGTCGCAATGCTGCAAGGTAAGAAATCCGTGTATGAAACAGAAATCTTTACACCGATTATCGCCTGCATTGAATCGCTTACCGGCTATACCTATGGTAGTGATGAAGAAAAAGATACATCTGTCCGCATCATTTGCGACCACATACGGGCAGCAACTTTTATTCTCGGAGATCCGAAAGCCGTTTCGCCCTCCAACATCGGTGCAGGGTATGTGCTGCGCCGATTAATCAGACGGGCTGTCCGGCATGGAAAGAAGCTTGGAATAGAGAAATCCTTTTTATCCGCTCCCGCTCAGGTGGTTATTGACCGCTATAAAGAAGCATATCCTGAACTTGTAGAAAAAGCGGATAAAATAACCGCAGAATTAGAAGCGGAAGAGAAAAAATTTCTTGAAACATTAAAAAAAGGTGAGGCAGAGTACGAAAAAATGCTGCCTAACCTGTTGCGGAACCCGAAAAAGGTTATACCCGGACGGCTCGCTTTCAAACTATACGATACGTATGGATTCCCTATTGAACTCACAGAAGAACTCGCCCGTGAATCGGGACTCACCGTTAATAAGGAAGAGTTTGAAGAAGCGTTTAAAAAACATCAGGAACTGTCTCGGGCAGGCAGCGAGCAGGTTTTTAAAGGCGGCTTAGCGGATCATAGTGAACAAACTACTGCCTACCACACGGCTACGCATTTACTGCATAAGGCATTGCGGATGGTTCTCGGTGATCATGTAGAGCAAAAAGGATCGAATATTACAGCCGATCGGCTGCGGTTTGATTTTTCGCATCCGCAACCATTAACAGCTGAAGAGCGTGCTGAAGTAGAAAGGATTGTGAACGAGCAGATTCAGGCAAACCTGCCGGTAACAATGGAAGTAATGCCATTGGCGGCAGCAAAAAAAGCCGGTGCAATGGCGTTGTTCGGCGAAAAATATGAAGACACCGTTAAGGTTTATTCTATTGGAAACTTCTCAAAAGAAGTATGCGGCGGACCGCATGTAGAATCTACCGGCAGCATGGGGCATTTTACCATTACAAAAGAACAGTCTTCATCCGCAGGAATACGGCGCATACGTGCAATTCTCACAAAGTAATACAGCGGGGAACTTCTAAAAACCTCAGTTTTTAGAGGTGCGTTTTGCCCACCGGTTTTCCTTAGATTTAGATGCGATGTTTTAAATTAAGTCGTTATTGTATAAAGACTTAATTTAAAACTCGTCGAGGATTTCAATGCCAGTAGCAATACCGCTGGCATAGTAACCAACTTTTGCCGCCGGCAATGACATCCCCATGCCCGCCTGTTCCGGAATTTCCGTTGCAGAACAGTGTACCGAGAAATGCTTGTAAAAATAATGCGTAACGTATAGCATTATCAAGTGTTTACCTTTCTGTACGATTATATCCAACGCCACCGGTTTAGATGCTAATGCATTGGTTTAAGTGCTATTGCGGGCTGTCCAAAAACTGAAAGCCTACCGGCTTTTTCTGAAAGGAAGTGGTTTATGTATCCGCTATGGTAGATCGCCGTGGCGGATTGCGAAGCAGCTTTAGGATAGTAAACCGGGCACCTCTAAAAATCTAACCGAGTTTTTAGAGGTGCCCAACTGTTCGGAAACTTCAGTTTCGGAACAGACTACCTTGTAATGTGATGTTCTAAATCATGTTATTTACGCAATTTAGAACTTTTCGAGCTGTTCGGCAACGGAGTTATCGAACAGGTCTCGTTTCCTTAATGGCAAAAGTAACCAAGTATGGGGACAGCCCCTTGCAGTCGATGAGAACCGCCGGCATGAATGTCAGTTGGAAAAGCCATCGGTATTGAGGTACCTTTAATAGTAAAACGTAAAAAGAGGACATAATGAAGAAACTTGCAGCAGTAGCCTATTTGAGTCTAGCTATGGTTTTGAGCGTCTTTGCTCAATCAAATTTACAACCCATTGCGGAAGTTAATATAACAAGCCGTGCGCCAATAACTTTGGGGCAATTAAAAAACCGTGTTTCGATATATGAACGGGATATGGGAAGAAAAATGAGTATCGAAGAAAGAAAACAAGTACTCGATATTCTTATCAATGAGCGTATTGTATTTCAAGCGGCAGAAAACGAAGGAATAAAAATTACTGA
This sequence comes from Treponema sp., assembly GCA_052173475.1. GTDB lineage: Bacteria > Spirochaetota > Spirochaetia > Treponematales > Treponemataceae > Treponema. Next base: position 7,270 of record JBQMYN010000032.1, on the reverse strand, counting down.
TTCTCAAGTAAATAATTACTTTAATCAGCATCTTACTAATCTTGCCGGTAGAGAAGTTACCGAAGCAGAACTTAAACAAATGATTGAAAAAGAGGGAATGCCGTTTGATGATTATATGCGTTCGCAAACCGGGATGTCCCTTGCAGAGTTTAAAACATTTTTAAAAGTGCAGTTAAGCGGTCAAAATTATGTTATGCAAAAAAAATCAAAAGAACTCCAATCTATCCCCATGCCTACCGACAGTGAAATCAGATCACAATATGAGTTGAATAAGCAAACATTTGTCCGTCCTGATACGGTAAAATTATTTTTTGCTCTCGCACCTAAAGAAGGTAGTGCCGCCAATGCAGAAAAAAAGATGAAAGAAATTCAGAAAAAACTTTCAGCCAGTCCTACAAGTACAGCTGAGATTGAAAAAAAATCAAAAGAAAAAAGCGCAGGGTATCATGCAACTGAATTTTTTGTTAGTAAATCTAATGTTGCAGCAGAACAGTTAGGCATCCCGCCTGAAGACTTTTTAAAAATTTTCGATATGAAAGTAAATAGTGTTTCGGCAATTACCGAAACACCGACAAATTATCAATGTTTTATGGTAATGGAAAAAGTGCCTGCAAAAATTTTAGAGTTGAGTGATATTGTAGACCCCAATAGGGAAATTATCCTCTACGACTATTTAAGAAACTTGATAATGATGCAAAAACAAAATGAAGCACTTGGTAATGCTTCTATCGAAGTTATTAATGGGCTCCGTAAACCGGGGAATTTTGCAATCTTAAAAAAAGATGCAGAGCTTGAAAAATTATTGTCGTGGTAGCAAATGAAAGTAGGAAGAAGACGCGGTCGGGTGCTTGCATTCCAAGCACTGTATGCATGGGATGTTGGAAATATTCCAGCAGCAGATTTGCTCGATTTTTCATGGTATGAAAAAAATGAGAATGAAAATTCTGATGATTTGTTCTTGTTTCCCCGATTACTCTTTCTTAGTGCGCTGGAACATATTGAAGAGATAGATGCGGCGATAAAACCCCGTCTGAAGCACTGGGACTTTGACCGTATTACGCGGGTTGACAAAGCAGTGCTGCGCTTGGGGACATATTCGCTGCTTTTTCAACATGAGGTTGTACCGCAGATCATCATTAACGAAGCCGTAAATCTTGCCCGAATGTATGGAACCGATGATTCATTCCGATTTGTTAATGCCGTACTTGACAGCATTAAAAAGGAATGTTTAGAATTATCCTATGAAGATACAGCTCAATAATATTTTTGTTTATAGCATAGGTGTTGCGTTTATCGTATGTTTCTTTTCCTGCTCAAAAACAAATAAACAGGAATTGTTCCAACAGAATTTACAGGAAATAGATGCTCTTGTGCAGGAAGATACCGGTGCCGCCCGTTCCCGTTTGCAGCGTTTGCGAAACTCTGCACTATTCCCGGTGCAGTATCTGAGTATTGCAAAACGTGAGCTACAGCTTAAAATACCGGTAGAAGCACTGCAAACACTGCACCTTGGATTAAAAAAACATCCTGATGATTCTGTGCTGCTTGCTGCAATTTCTCATATCTTACTACAAGAAAATAAAATAGGCGATGCGCTGACGTATGCCCCGCTGCTTAAAGATTCGCCGTATGCAGGTGTTGCGGCGGAAATATTTATCCGCAAAGATCAAAACGATAACACGCACCAAACCCCCGTAAGTTTCTGGAAAGAAGGATTTAAGCTAACAAAGGAGCATCAGTTTTTAGAAAATGCCGCTGTTCTTCTGGCAGGCGAGGGAAAACTGGTAGAGGCATCAGCTTTGCGGTCTGTTATCCCTAAAACTGAAGCCTTGCGATCTCCCTATTTTTGGTCATGCCTTGCGTATGATATAGGTAATTTTAAGCCGGTTATCGAGGATTTATTTTATTCACTGGTATATGCTGATATGACGGGATTACCTGAAAATGATCCCTTGCCGTTTGAATATGCACGGCGGCACTTACTGCTTGCCGCTGATGCTAGTGCTGGTTCAAAAGATATGGAACAAGCACGGGGCTTTTGGCAGGAATATGTTGATCGGTACCCCAATGCTGCCAGTGATATATTTTATAACCTGTCAATGACTTCTCCCACAGAAGAAGAGAAAATTTCCGCACTGATTAATTGTATCCGAAATGATCCCGGATATTATCCTGCAGTGGCGCAATATGTCCGTGCATGGAAAGAAATGCGCTCACGGCAAAGTGCACCCAATACCTTAACGGAATTTTTACAAAGTAAAGATTTTTACTCGCTGGAAATGGAAAAAAACTATTTTCTTTCTTCAACCTTTACTTTATCTGCCGAAGAAGTTTTAAAAAATGCTATGGCATTTCATGCAGACGATCCGCGATTAATGCTTGAACTATTCCGCAGCCGGTATGCAGATGCTGCTGATTATCGGCAGGGAAACGGGGAAATGTGGAAAATCTTGGAAACAGCACCCGATGTACCTTTAATACAATCCTATGCACGCTGGTATTTTGCACGTTTTGGTGATTATAATGCGTGTTTTACCATCGAAAAAACCAAAAACCCCTATGAGGATTCATTTTATGACGGTTTGCGTTATGCATTTGATGGGTACTCTTCCAAAGCACTGGCAGCTTTCTCGGAAGCGGAGAAAGATGAAAGATTTACCTGTAATGCACTTGTAAATAAAGGTTATATCTATGACGGACGCGGTGAGGGGGAATTAGCCATTGGGTGTTTTACACAGGCTGCAGCACTAACAGAAAATATGCCTTTAAAAAGCAAAATGCTGTACGAGGCAGCCCGATTATATGCAAAACGAAATGGCGAACAAGAAGCCCGCATCCTTGTTAAAGAGGCCTTGGCAGCAGACCCTACGAATCATCGTGCTGCGACCCTACAGCATCGGCTGCAAAATATGCTTTAATATTTAAATAGTTAAATTAATCAGATAGGCTGGTTCCGGTGGAAGGGGAGCATAAAAAATATCTTTGTTATATGCAATTTCATTATGCACCTTTCCGCCTACATAATTAATGAGCGAATCAATATCATGCATATTTTGTATATTATCACCCCCAAGCACATCATGGGGACTGTGTTCACTGAGTTTTATCAGCTGATCAATTAATGTATTTAATATCTGTAATTTCCCAATACTAATACCCACTTGATCTGCTTGCCGGGGAACTCCTGATACATACTGAAAATGTGAGTATACGAACTCTTTTGAATCTACCGGTAAATATGCTCTGCCCCCGCTGGAAACAGATGGCATAGCTGCATAGGACAAAGTTGCAAGCGGGGCATAATTTGATACCATACCGCATCCTCCTACTCTATCAATCGGAATTTTTACTATAACCTTTAGTATAAATATGAAAATATGCAGAATAGTGTTTTATCTGTGAGTTTGTGTAAGTTTTAGATGCGTCGCAGTACTAGTATGCTGTTTTATCTACAATTGATGTGAACAATAATTTGATAATTTTTCTGCTTTGCCTAGGATGGAAAGCTCGATATGTCTTTTAAAAGAGACAGTCTCACCCTTTTAAATTGGACAGTCCTCGTAAAAACCTCAGTTTTTACGAAGACTCCTTACAAAGTGTTGGAGCGTATTGGTGGAGCATTCAAGAACGGTCTAAAACTCAAATAACCCCCGCTTGCAGCTTGATGAATAGCATCGAGAAACATCCTGACATCCACTGTGTCCCAAGCGCAAATACTATCGGAAAATCCTGTCAGCACTTATGGACACCTCTAAAAACTGAAGTTTTTAGAAGTTTACTTATAGCTTAAATTTTTTAATCATCTCTGCAAGTATTCCAATGCTTTCACTATTTTTCTGGGCAAGCCCATTGACTTCTAAAACAGCATGATCAATTTCTACTGCTCCAGCTGCCATTTCATCCATACTGCCTGTAATTACATGTGTAAGTCCATCAAGTTTTTTCATTTCCTTCACAACCGCACCGCTTGCCACACGCATATCAGTGGCACGTTTACTTACTTTATCTGTTGCAGTATTTATATCTTTTATAGTGTCTAAGACTTGTGAACTTGCCTGCATTTGTTCCTGCATAGATTTTGTAATAAAATCTTCTTGTTCAGAAATTTGCGTAGTAAGCTCATAGACCGAATCAAAGGTTTTTTCTGTTTCATTACCGGCAGTAATTAATGTATGGATAATTTCTATTGATTCTTTAAGCACACCGCCAATCTGCTTTCCCTGTGTATTAGATTCTTCTGCCAGTTTACGAATTTCGTCAGCAACAACGGCAAACCCTTTGCCTGATTCGCCCGCATGGGCAGCTTCAATCGCCGCATTCATTGCGAGCAAGTTCGTCTGCGATGCAATATGTTGTATAATCTTACTTGCTTCCATCATTGAAGCAGACTGCGCAGAAATTTGCATAATAACTTCATTAGCCGTTTTTGCTCCATTTTTCCCCGTTTGTGTCATGGCGTATAAATCTTTAATAAGTTCATTATTTTTTTCCAAGATTGTTGTAATAGAAACAATATTTGCTGCCATTTTTTCAATGGAAGTAGAGGAATGAGAAATACTTGTTGTTTGTAAATCTACTTCATCATCTAACGACCGTATATCACTAATAATATCTTGTACGAGCTGACCCGTTTGCGCAACACTTTTAGCTTGAGTAACCGCTTGCCTTTTAATACTTTCTACGTTTGAACCGATTTCATTAATCGCAGATGATGTTTGCATCATATTAGTTGATAGATTATTGCCGATGTTTTGCATAGATTCTGTTTCATGTGTCAGTGCGCTTACCATTGCAGATACATTATCCATGGCAGTATTATAATCAATCATCAGCTGAGCCATTTCATCTGCTCCTTTAATATAAAACCTGCCGGTAATATCTCCCTGAGCCATTCGGCGGAATAATAATTGAATCTTATTAAGATAGCCTTTAATGCGCCGTGAAATTAGTGAAGAAATGCCTAAAAATGCAACGAGTACACAAATAGTAACTATTGAGATATAGGTTAAAAATTGGTGGAATCGCTCCATAACCTCTGAATTTTCCATGACAATAGCAATTTTCCAGTTAAGCTCATCTATCATAAATGTTTGTACACGGTATTTCTTGTTATCTATGGTAATTAAGGAAGATTCATTTCCAATTGTTGCTATCTGTGCGTATGAGGGATTGCCGATTTCACTAAGTTTTTTGAAAACAAAATTTTTATGCCGTGGTTCGGCAATAATTGTTCCATCAGTCTGGAACAGAACAGCATATCCTGTTTTCCCAATTTTTATTTCATCTATATACGAAGTAAGTTCATTAAGTTTCACCTCAATACTCATACAGCCGATAGTTTCTCCGGCATCGGATGCTATTTGCCGTGAAACACAAATAACAGGCTCTCCTATAGTTGATTGGTATGCGGGGGTAATAACCGGCATACCGCGGGCTTCATTTGCTAAAAGATACCATGGCCGTTTTCTTGGATCAAATCCTGCGCCTATCATATCATCCCATGAACTAATAAAGCCTCCCCACTTTGTACCCATAAATACTTCTGCAAATTCTGGATAAGCTTTTTGCATTCTTTTAAAAATGGTAATAGTATCCTGCTCTATCTGGGTCTTAGTTGTTGTCATTATGCGTGTATCTTGGGTCGTCTGTGTATAATTGCTGCATGTTTCATCAGCAGCTTTTACTAACGGATGCTCTGCAAGCATTTGCAATATATGCTTGCTGTTTTGCATAAATAGTTTAAGATTTTTTTCAATAAGGATAAATTGCTGTGCGACTGTTTGATGCGCATACTCAATACTAAGCGCACGCATCTTTATTCCTATAATACTGGAAGATCCGAGCATTAAAATTGACACAATTAATGTACCAATGATTAAAATTCTGGCGCGAATAGAAAGGCAAAATTTCTGGTTACTCATCTTATTTCCTGCTTTAAAATAAAATCCGGCAAATACACTCTTTCGTATTATACTAGGAATAAATACTTTTTCAAGTCCCGCATTGCCAAGTTACCGCTCTGGAAGTATCGCACGGGTTGTCTTCTTCACCATATAAAATTTTATCTAAAAATTTGCACACTTTTCTAGCAGATTGGTAAAGACATCTGGTATAAGCAGCTGGAATAGTCAATACTAGTTTAGTGCCTAAACAGGGATTCCGCATTATAATTTTCTAAATCATTGTATAATAATAACTTAAGTATAAAATATAACAAGAACATAAAACATATAAGTTATTATAGACTATAACTTTATAATTTAAATGAAGAATACCTGGGGTGTTATACGATTCTTATTGCAATATCACCAAATTACCATTAATTGAAATAATGACTAATTATGCATAATACCAAAATAATCCAAGCATTGTTTCATTACATCCTGTGCGATAAGACAAGTATCTCTTAAAAAACCGCATTCGTTTTTCCAATTTTTAATCCCTCTGTAATAGTAAACTTTTAATTCTTCAGTAATTATGAAAGGGACAATAGTATGTTTAAGGCATTCTTTAAACATTATTAATCTTCCAATACGACCATTACCATCTTGAAATGGATGAATAGCCTCAAATCGGACATGAAAATCTAACACATCATCAAAAGTAATTTCAGATTTTGCATTGTATTCCATTAATAATAATTTCATCTCTGCCGCAACATTCGCAGATTTTGCTGTTTCATTTCCACCCACTTCGTTTTCCAGCATTTTGTAATCCCCCAACCTTAAACCACGATTTCTGACTATCAGTTGTTCCCGACTTTAAAATATAATGAAGCTGTTTTATGAAGCTTTCCGAAAGTTTCGTATGAGCACCTTCTATTATTAAGTCAATACAATGGAAATGATTTACCGTTTCAATAATATCATCAACTCTAACAACTGTAATAGTCAATAGTAGTTCAGTGCCTAAATACCCCAAATGTATTTAAGCAGCACCTTTTTTAGCTGCTATTTCCCTGTATACCAGTGGCGGTAAGCCGTCGGGATTTACCGTCGTTACACGCTTGGTGTTGTAATAGGCGAACGTGTATCGCCAGACGATTGTCTTGACTTCCTCCACGGTCAGTTTTGTTGTATCAAGCTGATAAAGCTTTTCCTTTTTCAGCGTCGCAAACCAGCTTTCCATCCGTGCATTATCCCAAGGCTTATTTTAAGCGGTACAAATGGTACCGCTTAAAAACACGGCGAGTTTGCTTAGCGCAAACATCGCGTATTAACCTGGGGGCTGTCCCGGAAGTTTTGTTTTATTACCGATTGTATAGCCCTTA
>JBQMYN010000031.1:0-22954 GCA_052173475.1 Treponema sp. | reverse complement strand
TGTGAGCTGTGAGCTGTGAGCTGTGAGCTGTGAGCTGTGAGCTGTGAGCTGTGAGAATTATGCTGCTTATTATCTGTTTGTCAAGAGCTTTGCAGGTTTTTTGCACTGTAAAGAAAAAACAGCTGCACTGTGGTACATTGACTGATTTGGACAACATGAAAATAGTATAGCAGTAACAGGAGAAATAGGCAAGCCTTTTTAGGCAAGCCTTTTAAAATATAGGAAACCTCTAATTAGTTTGTTTGTACGCATACCGAAATTGCACATAAAATTTTTCCCCATGAGGACCATAAAATGTTCCGGGTCGGAATTTTGCATAGTGGGTATTCGCACCGGTTCCCCATTTAAATACGTAGGTATTACGGGTTAAGTAAAAGGTCGGCGGCATATTTAAACCGTAGTACCATGACTTTCGGCGTTTTTCAGGGTCATCTTTGAGCGGGTTGGCAAAACCTTTACCAACACCATTAATGACGCATTTAAAATGCTTATCATCCGGTAGCTTAGTTACTTCAGGAAAATCCCAGCCGTATAGTGCCGCTGTTTGAACACCGGCAGGCGAATTAGTTAGTATGGAAGATGTCCCTATAATACCGTCATTTTTGAATACTTCTCCCATTTCTTTTGAATAAATATTAGTACGCATGAATAACAGCTGCCAGTCATTTTTTTTCGGAATACCATCACGTTCATCGAGAACTTTCGGATTCTCATTATCGTATAGTTTTATGAAGTTAAAACTATACTCATTATTGATGGTACTTGTACACGTATACTCTGTGCCGAAACTGGATATAGTCTTGTTAGCGTCAAGCATAACCGGTTTTACATGTAGGGTATAGCTTTGTCCGGCGGTAATAGTCGAGATGGGATCGAACCAGATAACAAAGAGTTTTGCCGTATCAAAATTTTTTCCAACACGTAAAAAGTATTTTTTTCCTTGGTTCGACAGTGCATTGTAAAAGGGGTTGGCAACCGGCGTTCCCGTCTCAGGATCGTCAGGATCGTTTTGATACGGCGACAGGTCTGTTTCGCCTTTTTTAAAGCATACCTGCCGAACCTCGCTCAGTTTCAAACCGATATAGTCCATTTCGGACTTGCCAGCCTTAAATGGCAGCAGACGGGTGTTTTCGCCATAATCACCGGAGTTTGTTACCGTATAAATAGCAGTGTTACTAGGGTTTGCAGCTGAGGCAGCGGTTTCCCAATCAGGCTTGTCGCCTACTACAATGGCAATATCCCATATATCATTTTTTACCGATTTTACCGAATACTGTTTCTTAGCCGCAAAATCAAAAAATACCATATTGTTTGCATTATCGTAATCCACATTGGCGATAGGGAACGGCGTTACCGGTGTTTCCGGCAGTGTTTCACTGGTAAATGTATAATCATCCTTGATATAGTTTTTATCCGTCTTTACGATAATCGGATCGCAGCTATTCAACATGCACAGTGCAAAACAGATACCCGCCGCAGCGAACACATTTCTATATTGTTTCATCATTCTGTATACTCCCTGAGTAATTTACCGGTGCGGAACTGTGCCCATAGGCATGCCCATAGGCATATCCGCTGCGGGGCGTTCTGGTACATCATCAGCACTGTGCGGCGGTTTTTGTCCCTTTTTCTGCGGAACCGCATCGTACTTTATGCCAACACCAAAATAACCGATAATCCCTTCTTTTAAACCGTAGTAGTCTTTCATTGAACGCCCGTCACTGCCTTTTATAAAGCTGCGGTTATTCAGCATATTTTTTATCCCTGCATACAGTTCAATCCGGTCTTTCCAGAATTTCTGACTTACATGCACATTTACTAAGAGCTTATCAGGGCTAGAGCCGTAATTTTCATCTGTAAGTTTGATTTTATCGGCAGCCATTACATCAAACCCATCACGGATATTTTGCGGAGAATCCCAATGTACGCCAAGCGTAATACGGGTAAAGGAAACCGGCATAATACCGGTAATGTTCATCTTAACCTGATGCGGTACAAAATAAGCACCTTTATAATACCGTTTATTATCGGTATCATAATTATACATACCGGCAATGGTATAGGTTAGACTGCTTTCGAGCCATTTCATAGCATACTGAATAGAAAAATCTCCGCCGGTTGTTAATACTCGATCAATGTTCGTATATTCCCGCAGCCCTGTAACTGCGTGTAAATTTCCGTTTGCATCAGGATAATACCCCTCCCGTTTATCTGTTTCAACGGCAAAAATCAAATTATTTACATAATTAAAATAACCGCTCACCCCAAGCGTAAGACCGCGTACCGGTTTGTACTCGAATGAAGCATTAAACCCTTGTGAATACTCCGGCTGTAAGCGGGGATTTCCCAGTAGCACAAAATTAACCGGCGCTGGGTGAAAAAAGAGCCAGTATTTTTGCTTCAATGTAGGAACTTTAAAACCCATGCCGTAGGAAAAACGCATCGTCAGCACATCAAGCGGATCATACCGAATACTCAATTTCGGAGTGAGCTGCCACAGCGTCCGCCCTCCTTTAACAATCGAAGGAGCAAGATCAAAACGCAGACCGGGGACAATCCTCAGCGTATCTTCACCTTGCATATTCCATACATACTGGGTAAAAATACCGAGTTGAGCGGAGTGCTTCGGCTTAGGAAAGTCTATTCCTTGCATCATTGCCCATTTTATATTCATGCCAGCAAGCAGCGAATGCACAATGGAAAAATCATAATTAGCATTTACTTCAGTTTCCAATTCATGAAATACAGAATGCCGGCGTTTCATATTATCACCGGTATATGCTGTGTAAATTTCATCAAAAAAATGCTTGAAATATTTATAGCTTGAAAATACATTCATTTGAGCAGATTCACCGAAATCAAAGGCTCCTTTAAATCCTGTTTCACCTTTTTCGCTAGAGAACCGGTTTGCAATATCTTCAGACTGATTCATGTACCGATCATGATTGGTATATGTGCCATAGAGCTGCATAGTACCGATAGGCAGGTAAAAATCAGTGGAAAGCCGCCCAAAGCCCATACGGGTTTTCGGAAAAATGAAAGTATCTATTTGCCTGCCAAGCGGATCGTTTTCTCGGGTAATCATACCGGGCATATTGTCGAAAGAGCCTGTACCGCGTATACCAAAAATTTTATTTTTGTACGAAAAGCCCGCCAGACCAAAATAGTGTTTATGAATATCAATTTCTTGTTTTGTGTTAATAGACCAATTACTTCGATTTTTTTTTGTAATAATATTGATAACACCGCCCATTGCGTCAGAACCATACAATGCCGATGAAGCACCTTTAATAATTTCAATATGATCGATATCAGAAGAGGGAATAAGCGCAATGGGAGAAGCACCGCCTACATCGCCGCCTACTGCCACACCATCAATAAGAACCTTAACGTATGCGCCGCTAAACCCTTGCATGGAAACTCCTTCCATTGGGTGTTCCGTTACCGTAATGCCGGGCAGATTCTCCAGCACTTCTGCGACATTTTTTGCTCCCATTTCGGCTATTTTTTCTTCAGATACAACAGTTACCTTGTCAACCGCTTCCTCGGCTGCTTGCTCAACCTTATTGCCGGTTACAACAATAACTGCAGAGTCTGCTTCTTGCGCATGTAACCAGATACTACAGCATAAAGCTGCTGCAACTAATTTTTTATATCGTTTCATATCTTCCTTATTTCCCAATCGTCAAATTCTATTTTGCTATTTTTGCAGAGAAAATATCCATGCCCTCTAATCCGTTCCAATACTAAACGGGACTACTGTATCTCGTATAAAATAATAAGTCAAGAGCAACAAATCGAGATAACGAAATTATCGAACAGATGTAATATGACGATGGTATTACTATTGGTAAAGAACTCGCAGCTTTTAGGACACCCCTGCCCTTTTGGATGTACTTTGCGATAGTATCACTTTTTGTATTCGCCGACCCTGTAAAAAATGAAACCGCCACGCAGCTATCCGAAAAAAACGACCAAACTAACATGAGGGTATCTCTAAATCTATAGGGAACCTCTAAAAACTTCCGTTTTTAGAGGTTCCCTATAATAAACGATCGTGTTGCCGTATTTCTTATTTTGATAAGCCTGCGATTGCAGTGCCGAATGTTACCGCGTGATCAATGCTGATAATATCATAGTAAATGCCTCGTTCTTCGAGCAATGCTGTATTGAGAAAACCGATAACACGGTCTTTTAAGCGGCGGGTTTTTAGGAATGTGGTGCCTTCTGCCAGTACACAAACAGGCAGTGCAGGATTGGTTCCTTTGCCTGTTTTAATAACGGCAGCAGCAATATTTGCAGCAGCAAGGCGGGCGGTGCGTGCTATAATGGCATCCAATATCCGATAGAGTATTTCACGGTCGGCATCAGTTCCGCCTGCAAGCAGTGAACCAAGCACTGTTTCTTCATTGTAGGGCGTTGTTAAAAATCTATCTATATCTATTAAGGTAATGTCAGGCATTTGGGCAAAGCGTGCGTTATATGCCTCAGAAAAAAGCGAATCAGCTGCTGCTTCGCGTATTGCGATAGAGGCCAGTGAGCCGAGATATGCCCCTGAACACATTTTTTCAAACCAGTAGTTTTCCGGTGCATTTGTTTTTTTTTCAAACAGTGTATCAAACCGGCTGCGCGGTACTTTGTTCGATTTTCCTGATTCGCACACAACAATTTGTACAGGCAGCGGATTATCTCCTGCAAGTTTGGGGATGGGATTGTATTCAAGATATGCCGCATTCATACCGGTTCCAAGAATAAAGCCGACGTAAGAGCTGTACTGTTTGCCTTTTACTGCTGTCGAAGCACCGGCTAATAACGCCGCAACGGTATCATTCAGCAGTACGATTTTTTTTAATTTTTTCCAACCGCGTGCCGCAAGTGCCGCTGCAAGGCTTTCCCCTACGAGAGAGCCTACTACCTGCGGGGCTTTAATTTCTTTAGCAAATTGCAGCACTTGCCCATCTCCCTGCGGCGTTATCTTCATTGCATACGAAAAACAAAAACCGATAGCATCTGCTGCATCTTTTACATGATCCAGATAGGACGCGATTGTGTCGAAAAACTCAGCTTTTGTATATTCTCTTTCTGTTGCGGGCATTGGTTTGCGCTCAAGATGAGAGACAGAAGGAAGCCCGTCATTATCGAATGTTACCAGCCCTGCACGGAAGTTTGTGCCGCCGGCATCAATTACAATAACTGATGTGTTTTTCGGCGGTTGCGCTGGAGGCATAAGCCATGAAGGAATCATATCGAGCGCAGGTCCCGCATTTGGCGGTAGAACAGGGTCTGCCTTTAATCCTGCTTCCATTTCATACAGCAGGGTGTCAATAACGGTGTTGACTGCCGGACCGCGTATATCAAAATTATTTCGTCCTAAAAATGCAGCAACCGAATGTTGAATACTCATATCTAACCTCCATATAGATAAGGATGCCATTTTGACATCGACATCAGCACAGCTGATAATATCGCATGGGAACCTCTAAAAACTTCAGTTTTTTAGAGGTGAGCAAAGCTCACCACCAAAAACTGTTTCGCAATCCGCTTTGGCGGATATATCCGCTAAAGCGGATATAATCAACCATTTCCTTACAGAAAAAGCCGATAGGCTTTCAGTTTTTGGACAGCCATCTATAATAACTGGATTGCTTTTTCTCTGCACATAAGCCGCATATCATCCGGCCATACGGAAACTTGTATCTCTCCAATATGAGCTTTCCGTAGGAAAAACATACAAAGGCGGGACTGCCCTATCCCCCCGCCAATTGTTTGCGGCAATTCATTCCGCAGCAGTTTTGTATGAAAAAACAATGACATTCTATCAGTACAATTCCGCTCTTGCAACTGCCGGCGCATAGTTTCTGCATTTACACGAATCCCCATTGATGAAAGCTCAAGAACATCCTCCAGCACAGGATTCCATACCAGTAAATCGCCATTTAATCCGCAAGTATGTTCACCGGTAGCAGTAATCCAGTCATCATAATCAGGTGCCCTGCCGTCATGCGGTTCTCCATTTTGCAAAGGTGCGCCGATACCGATTAAAAATACGGCACCATACTGCTGTGTGCATATCCGTTCCCGCTCTTTCGCTGTAAGATGAGGGTATTGGCGGTATAAGTCTTCGGTATGGATAAAAGTGATTTTTTCCGGAAGGAGGGGGTCAATACATTGATAATTATCATAAACAAAAAATTCGGTACGTTTGAGGCACCGGTACAGCTTTTTTACAATTTTACGGAGAAACGCGAGGTTTCTATCCGCATCAGTAATTGCTAGCTCCCAATCCCACTGATCTACATACAATGAGTGAATGTTGTCGAGTTCTTCGTCAGCACGGATAGCATTCATATCGGTATAAATACCGAAATTCGGTTTTAAAGCGAGTTCGGAAATTTTCAACCGTTTCCATTTTGCAAGTGAATGTACAATTTCGAGTACTTGGTCATCCATGTCTTTTACCGGAAAATGGACAGCCCGCTCAATACCATTTAAATCATCATTTAAACCTTTCCCGCGCTGAACAAACAAGGGGGCGGTAACTCTGGTCAAATTAAGCTCCGTAGAAAGTGCCGATTGAAAAAAATTTTTTATACGTCTAATTGCTTGCTCAGTTTCTTTAATATTTAAAAGCGGAGAATAATTGGGCGGAATTTTCAATTTCGGCATAAAGAGTACCTCACTGTATAGGGCATCTCTAAAAACTCGGTTAGATTTTTAGAGATGCCCGACGAGTTTTTTGATAAGTCATTTAACTGTTATGACTTATCAAAAAACATCGCAAATAAATCTAAGGAAAACCTCTTAAAAACTGAAGTTTTTAGAGGTTCCCTATAATAAACCCGTTCGGAAACTTCCGTTTTGGAACCAGTTACTTTGAAATAACCTGCTCGGCAACAAAGACATCGAACAGGTCTCAGTTCCCTATTACACTTAAACCGATTGCGAAATCATACCGGTTTAAAGACTTAGCTGTAATATTATCAGCTATGCTGATGGGATAATACTATGCTACTCTTTTTCGATAAAAAAAACAAGACAGCGTAGGTATTCCTGCATTATCACAATTAAAAATATTTCGGTAAGTATATAGGGTAAGCTCGTTACAAAGCGTGCAGCCGTGTACACTTTGTAACGATGACATCCTTGTCCATTCTGAAAGCTACACCTTAAATTTCCCTACCTCAGCAGCAAGCCCCTCAATACTCCGCTTATTTTTTAGTGTTATCTCGTTTACTTCATGCACAGCGTTGTTAATTTGTACCGCGCCGGATGCCATTTCGTTCATGCTTTCGGTGATAATGCGGGTAAGACCGTCGAGTTTTTGCATCTCTTCTGCAACGCCCTCTCCGCCTTTCAGCATTTCCTCGGAACCTGCCTGTACTTCTGTAGTTACGGTGTTGATACTCTTAATTGCAATCAATACTTCTTTACTGCCGTTTTCCTGCTCACGCATCGCTTCGGTAAGCCGTCCGCTCATTTCTTTTACCTGCTCTGCAAGGCTAAAGATTACATTGAATTTTGCTTCTACTGTTTTAGACGAAGCGGAGAGGGTTTCGATTTCACCGCCTAAGGTTTTTAATGTTGCCGTGATGGTTTTGCCTTGTGTTGCAGATTCCTCTGCAAGTTTTCGGATTTCATCCGCAACAACAGCAAAGCCTTTACCAGCTTCCCCAGCATGAGCGGCTTCAATTGCAGCATTCATAGCAAGTAGGTTAGTCTGTGAGGCAATATGCTGAATAACACTGCTTGCTTCCATCAGCGAGCCGGATTCTTCTGCTATCTTCTGCGTTACGCTATTGGAAGTTACAAGCGTTGCTTTGCCGTCACCGGTTGCATTTGTCAAATTTTGTATCGCTTCGTCAGTTTTATCGAGCGTTTGCCCAATAGCGGCGATGTTTGCAACCATCTGTTCAACTGCACTAGAAGACTGAGAAACAGAAGCCGCTTGAGTTTCAATACTGGTATTGAGCTGCTTAATGGTGCGGACAATTTCCTCGATGGTTGCCGCTGTTTCGGTAACGCTTGCCGCTTGAGTCAAAGCCTGCTGTTTAACGCCATCAATATTGGCACTAATCTCATGCACGGCACTGGCGGTTTCCGTCATATTGGAAGCAAGCTCGTTACCGATTTCCTCCATATTATTGCTGTTGGCACCGACTTGCTGAATAGAAGCACCGATTTTCTCAATTGTTTCATTAAAATATTCAGACATGTCAGTAATTTCATCATTACCATACAGCGGCAGGCGCACCGTTAAATCCCCCTCCCCTTGCGCAATATTCTGTAAAGCGGAAACGGCAGTTTGAATAGGACGCACCATAACACCGGCAACCATGAATACAATGACTAATGCAATTACTAGAATGATTACGCCAATACCAATCATCGAAATACGCAATGAATTGACTGTACCCATAAATTCGTTTTTAGGGGCATTGATAATAACCGTCCAATCGGTAGTTGTCAACGTTGCATACGAGGCAATTTTATCTATACCTTTGTACGTATAAAAATCTATAGAGGGATTATCAATTTCAACAGCCATCTGCTCAAATTCAGCGAGTGTGCGTAGCGACACATCAGTCTTTGCTATCTCTTGTGTATTTTCCATTTTTTCAACCGATGAAATGTCTTTTGCTGCAATGGTTGTACCAGTAAGCCCCAGAATATAGCAGTATCCTGTTTCCCCGACTACAATATCTTTAATTTGCTCTGAAAGCCACAGCCCATTAACCCCTGCACTGAGAATACTAATAATATATATTCGGAAAATAAGGATTGGGTTATCGATATTTCCCGAATATATACTCTTTTAACGTTTTTCTACTGCTGTTTAATTTCTATAAACTTCGTACATTTATAGTCGGTTACACCATTGCCGGTTGTTTCCGATATTGTATCCAACGAGAATACAAGAAAGGTGTTTGTTTTATTATTTAATCGATCGTTACCCGCAAAATAATTCTTTACAAAATATACTGGCATCAATAACGGACTAGCAGCAGTGAAAGCATAGAGAGTCCAGTCCGACCAATCGGTTGCCCAATACGACGGCGGAGCATCAAAACGGTATACGTTCGCACTAAAGGCAACATACCTATCATCTTGTTTATATGTTTCTTTCGCCGCTTCTTGCAAAATATTTTTTAAACTACATTGATACTCATCTTTTATTTTAATGAGGTATTCCTGCTCAGAGGCATGCCCCTTTTTCTTTGCAGCCTTTTTCGCTTCTTTTTGAAGCGTTTTATCATCCTTAAATTCAAATTTACCATCGCGCAATTTTTCTCCAAAGATAACTACCGTATTTCCGTCTTGGGATTGAATATCCGAACCGAGCTGCCCAAAAGCCATTACCGCCCGCATAACAACACCCTCTGTAGAGAACGTTAGATTATAACGCAATACAAATGTTTTACCAGTATTTTTGTCCGTTAGTATCAACGCAATCGAATTTTTATCAGGATTTAAATCTTTCCATTTAGTATCGCACCAGTAGGTATGATACTCGTTTTCTTTATTTGAGAACAGAATAGAAGTTACAGCCTTTTTTTCGCCGTTTATTTCTATTTCCGAAATACGGTATTCCGCTGCAAGCATATTGGGAACGGTAAAGCAGATGTAATCATTTACCAGCTCTTTCTTTCCCGGCTTACCGATAATTGCCAGTTCCAAATGCGCACCGTCGTCTGTTTTCCAGTTGACGGTATCAGCTAAATACCCTTTATCGTTATCAAACGCTCGATGCAAACTTTCGGCGGTAAAGGTGATAAATTCCGCTTTTGTTGCAACATCATAAATGATATGGTTTTTCTCGGATGCTAATTCGGTTTTGATAATTTTTAAAAGGAATTTTGAACTGCCCAGATAATCTTTTCCGGAATCGCCGAGCCCGATATTTTCTTCCAACCTTTTAACCGCTTTTGCCGTATCACCAAGCACATAATAAATTTGCGCCATGTAATAGTTTTTATCGATAACGTCAAAGGTATTTTCCCGTGAACTTTGTTCTTCGATAACAGCAAGGTACTTGTATACTTCGTTTTTATTTTCGCGTAACTGTTTGTTCTTTGCGTCCGCCGAACCGCTGCCTGCGATAATACCGATCATATTTTTTGCAAGTTCAACGTAGTATTTATCATACGTGATGATCGTGTTGTTCTGTAATTGTTCGAATTTTGTATATGCTTTGCGCGCAGCACTGGAATTATTATCATTTTGATAAGCAGAGCCAAGTTCATACCAAAACGGCGGGAAATTATCAAAACGATGGGATTCTTCCAATACGCGCAAATTATTGAGCTTCTCTTTATTACCGCTCATCTGCAAAACGGTAATGAATTTTTCCATAAAGTTTTCGTGCGTGTAGCTCTTTTCATCCAACCGATATTGACTAAGGAGCGCAGTGCTGTTATTAAAGAGCTGCGTCCGTTGCTCGTCAATAACCTGCAGCCGGTTTTGATCGATACTAAACGTCTGCTGATCCAATGCATTATCAACGGCATTAACCGCCCGTTTATAATTGAAGAAAGCTGATGTGCCGGTATAAGCCAGTGATGCGACCATCTGCAACGGTGTACGTCCCGGAACAAACACCGACCCGAAACTTTGAAACGCACTAAAGATTGCCTGCTTGCGCTGTTTTTCCGCCTGCTTCTGATAAAACGCCCGTTCGTTTTCCTGCAATTTTAATTCCGTTAAATTTTGCAGTAACGAATTGTATGTATTAATCAGGCGCGGATCGATAAAGATGTTCCGTTTAATTTTATTGATAACAAAATCGAACTCCCGATCAACAACAATTCTGTTTTGATGCTTTTTTATTTGCGCCGTTGAAAACTCAACATAGTTGAGCGCCGTTATCAGCTGCTCTTTTTGCGCTTCCGTCAAAGTCTTGACCGCCTGCGCATATACACCGATAGCCGTTACATATAGAATGCACACGGCAACAAGTTTTTTGAATTTGTTCATGGGATGGCTCCTACTTTTACCGCTATCAAGTTGTTTTTTATATCTCCTTTCAATTATTTTTCGTATACCCTCGCGCACGTAATTCATCTAAGAGTGCATGGTTAGGATAAAATTCACTAAGTTCGTCGAATGCCCGTTGAAAATACAGTTTGCCTTTTTCGGTTTCGCCAGTCTTTTCCAAACAGTCGGCATATTGATAGAGATTCAGACCATCTATCCAACCTGCATGGATAGCAACTTCAAATCGCGAAATTGCAAGATCGTAGCGTTTTACATTATACGCAGTCTGCGCTGCCCTCAGTGCAAGTGCAACGCGCGGCCGCAATTGTTCTTGTTCCCGTATTTTCAGTGTTCTTGCGTCCGGCGGATAATCTTCCAGCATACAAGAAGAGAAAAATAGTCCGATAAAAATACAACAGCTCAATATATAAAAAAAATTTTTTCTACTCATTAGAAAACTCCCATACATATCAATCAATATAAATTTGCAATTTCCGTAAAATACTCATCGGCAATACAGAATATCCGTGCTGCTTCATCACGCTGATACTCTTCTAAGGCTTTTTTCCCAACACTGTTTTTGCGTAGTGAAATTATCCATGCTCCTATAAGTAATACTATGATGATGGTTACTTGAATAGGGGTGCTAAATTCTAAAAAGAAAAAGTGAAAACTAAACAACGGATAAAAGAGTGCTGTGCTGCCGAATGATTCCAGCCATTTATCACCTGCAAATATGTTAAATACAATAAAAATAACAGCGAGCAGCAGAAGAAAAGAAATACCGCCTAATACGGATCGCATCAATTTAGCGCTATCTTTAAAAGGAGGAGGCGATTCTAAAAAGGGACTATTAGGATCTAAGCGTATTAAATCACAGCTCTTATCTCCTGCTACAAAAACAAGTTCATCTTTATATCTCAATATTAACTCTTTCAATAATACTTGTTGCCCATAAATACTATGGTACCTTTCAAGTTTATCGAATAACCGAAGAAGAAAGACATAAAATTCATTTTGATATTGAGCAATCCTATCGCCGCTTACAAACCAGTCAATTAATTTATTCATGAATCCGTTTGTATTCGAGATGAGGTTGTAAAACATTTCGGTACCTAAGCTGTCATCAAGCAAGACGGTTCCTGTTTTTATTTTTATCAATGCGATAGCAGAATCCGATACAAGATTACAGGCACTTTTCAACAGCGATATTCCTTGTTCGCTCCAGCGATCTCCTTCCCAACATAATTTTGCATGCAAAAAGAAAACCATGCTGTTTGTCATTATTGCAGCGCATCGTTGATACTCTTCTTTTTCTTGCCAACTTCCGGCTTTCTGTATTGCCATTTTTAAAGAGTCTATCATTAAATCATAGAGGCTTATTGAAAGACTCGGATTGTTAATAACACTTAATACTTGCAGCTGCGCATTTAAGGCGTATGCGAGTGCGCTGTCGCTTGATTCTTGGTTACGTAATTCAGTCAGCACGTAGGATAAATTATCGACGGTTCTATTCCCGTTGATTGCAAGTGCCGTATCTTCTCTATTCATTGTTTTTTCTCCTTCTATTTACGCTGTCTTTGAATTGTTCTCGATAGTTTTTCAAACTCTTAAATTCTTCGTAATCGTCTTTTTTTTCTTGCCGATAGACATGACTAAACATGACGATTATAAATATGATAGATGCCGGAACACCGATGAAAAACACCAGTGCAAATATCGGAAACTCAAACCACGAAATAATCCATAGTAAAAAATCCATATAATTCCCTCTTTATTCAATCTTTATCTTGCCGTCTTCCAACACGCGGGCGAGCCGTCCGATAAGGTTTTTCTTTAAACCGGAAGAATCAAGCCCGTGCTGTTCAAGCAATGCGCGTATTTCGCCAATGGTCATCGCTTCAGTTATATCCCGTGCAATTTCTACATAGTCGATTTCTTCTTCCTCGCTGCCGGAGGTGGAAACTGAAACTGAAATAACGGTTGCTGCAACAGGTTGAGTACTAGGAATAGCTTGTACAGCATTACCGGCGATGTCTTGTACATCAGCAGCAGGCGCAGACGCATCAGGTACACCCGCTATTTGCAACGGTTTTGTATTGGAATCGATAAGATTATTTAATCGCTTAAATTCGTTATCGATTTCATTTAATATTTTTTCATTCCAATAGTCTGCACTGTGAATTCTATTCCCTTGTGCATTGCCTACAGCATCAACTAATTTCTCTTCGTATGACTGAAATAATTCTTGCGCGGCACTCCCTTTCGCAATAAGATTTTTTTTAGCTTGTGAATACTCGTCCTCATCGAATATTGCTGCAATACCGTTTCCCACCGCATCTATTAAACCGGTTATCGGATTTTTTACGGTCTTCAATACTGCTGTTTTAATGATGCCGGAAACGGATATGCTATTCCACCATTCCCCATATTCGCAGAGCACCGTTTTATATTCACACAACGCCGTATAAAAATCCTGCAATTCGCTTGCAACTTCAGCCGCAATCCACGGTTCGTCCTTTAGCATGAATTTTTGAGGCTCAACAGGATCTAACGGCAGTTTCCCGTAGGCATTTATCCACTCGCAGTAACGAGTGATGCAATTATTGCGAGTGCTGTTATAGTCTTTTTCTACTTCAGCTATCCATGTACGGTACTCCTTTAGCACCAGATCCGGAGATAAAGCACACGCCGCCATATACAGCGTCTGAGCTTCATCTGCATCATCCGGTGGCCAGTGATGTGAACATGGTGTGACACGTTCAAGGAATTTAGCTACAATATTTCCCCGCAGTTCAATGTATTTAGAGGTTTCAAGAAATGGAGTTAAAATAGCTCCTAGATCATGCGCCCCTCTGCACTTCTCATATTCATCTTTCAATACATCCATACAATTCTCCTTTTAATGATGTAAATATGTTTTTGAAAAAAGCCTTTTTGCCGTCAGCCTTTCACACACGCCACAACCTTATACCTCTTCGTCGCCGTCGGCGGATGCGATGCCATAAATTTTTGCCGCGCTTCCATAGTGGAGTTGGCACTTACCGATAAACTTGCGTTTCCGGTAATCTTTCCGTTTTGAATGGTCTGTACAACCAGCTTGTATGTATTCATCAAAATACCTCCCATAAAAAGTCAAGAAGAAAGTATCAACTTTCGATTGACTTTTTACGCACGTTCGCAACGAAGTGAGAACGTGCAGATGATATACAAGTTTGCGATTGAGCAAACTTGAGTAAATAAAAGCCGTGCTATTTGTACGGCTTTTATTGTACACCTCCTTGAAAATAATGGGTAATTTGTAATTGATAATGGGTTGCGATGCGATATTCTTTGCCGAATCTTTGCAATAGATACCGTACTTTGCGGTTTATTTTTGTACGACATTTGTACGTAAACGGAGAAAAGATGGTACTGCAGTGTGATGTTGAAAAGCAAATTGCCCACCTGATGCACCGCGATAATAGGAATGAAATTTTGAACGATATACTGCTAAAAGCTGATAGTACAAAAAGAGACGCTATGCACGGAGGTTTTCACAGCGAAACCCGTACATATAAGTGTATATTTTAAAAAGGGAAAACCAATAATTAAATCATATAAGTTATTACTGTATAATGATTTGTATGGGAAGGGCATGAAAAAGGGGAACACGATTAGTGTTCGGGATATTTGTCATGCAAAGCCTCCTTTTCGGTAAAGATAAAAAATATGCAGTAATTATAATCCCTGCAATAAAGCACTGTCAAGGGTACGCATTTTTATGAGTTACAGATTTGTTTCATGTTTCTGTAGGTATCTCAAACATATCTGAGGTGGTTACTTGCTTACTGCATTGACAGGACATGCCGCATATTCTACATTTAGTCTATGATGAACTTTTCACGAAAATTGCCGATCGGCGTACAGAGTTTTAAGGACTTGCGAGAAAAAAGGTTTCTCTATGTTGATAAAACGGCTTATGCAGCACATCTAATATATGCGTCTAAAGTCTATTTCCTTAGCCGTCCGCGCCGGTTTGGTAAAAGCCTCTTCCTTTCGACATTAGCGGCGTACTTTCTCGGTCAAAAAGAACTGTTTAAAGACCTGTATCTTGAAAAAGCCGAAGAAGAACAAGCAGAGCTTGAACAACGGACAGCATGGCAAGTGTATCCGGTACTGTATTTTGATTTTAATACGGGACAGTATGATACGCTCGAAAGCTTAATAAGCCGTATCGAGCTTTTTTTATCCCCGCTTGAAAAAAAATATGCAATAGCTTCTGTGCAAGGAGATTTGGCACAACGGTTTGAAGAAGTTATCAAACGGATATACGAGACAACGCAGACGCAAGTAGTCATCCTCGTAGACGAGTACGATAAACCCTTACTGCAAACGATGGGTGTAAATGCAACGCTGAATGAACAATACCGTAATATACTCAAGGCATTTTACTCGGTAATTAAAACCTGCGATCAATATATCCGCTTTGCGTTTCTCACCGGCGTTACAAAGTTCAGTAAGATCAGTATTTTTAGCGATTTGAATAACCTTAAAGACATCAGCGTGAATGAAACGTATGCCGGTATTTGCGGCATTACACAGCAAGAACTTGAAGCAAATTTTCATCCTGAAATAGAAGCACTGGCTAAAAAGCAGCGGCTTGGCTATGAACAGACTGTCGCTGCCTTAAAGCAATGGTACGACGGTTACCTATTTCATCCTGCCGGAAAAGGAATGTATAATCCCCATAGCATCCTCAATGCCTTCGATGATAAAGAAATTAAAAGTTACTGGTTCAATACCGGTACCCCGACTTTTTTGGTCAATTACTTAAAAAAAGCTCACTATTTTATTCCGGATTTGGACGGAAATGTTGAGCTGGATGAAGATGGGCTGCAAACCTATCGTGCTATCGCTCAAGATACACTGCCCATTCTATTTCAAGCAGGATACTTAACCATAAAGACATATATAAGCGATCTCAGACTCTACCGGCTCGGTTTCCCGAATGATGAAGTCCGGTATGGCTTTTTACATAACCTTTTACCCGCATATTCGAATGTACCGTTCGGTCAGACAGGGGTATGGGTAGGACGATTTGTACAAGACATCCGTGAGGGGAAAGTTGATCGCTTTATGGAACGGATGCAATCGCTTATCGCAGGTATTCCGTATGATAATTGTACAGAAGAAAACTTAAAACTGAGAGAACAGAACTACCAAGCAGCGGTGTACCTGATCTTTGCGCTGATGGGGCAATTTGTACAGACGGAGGTATATTGTTCAACAGGACGATCGGATTGTATTGTGTGGACAGCTGACAGCATGTACCTCTTCGAGTTTAAGCTGACTAGCAACGGCAGTGCAGAAGATGCCCTCAACCAGATACAAGAGAAAAACTATGCAGAGATGTATCAGATGGACGGAAAGAAGATTGTCCTCATCGGTGCGGGATTTGAGGAAGCAACACGGACAATTAAGGATTGGAAGGTCGAACAGCTATGAAGCCATCTCTAAAAACTCGGTTAGATTTTTAGATTGAGATAGCCCTCAGCCTCATAAATAAAAACCGGATTGCACCTGTTTGACAGTGTAGGCATAACACTGTCAAAGCTGCAACGGGAACCTATGGAGACAGCCGTGAACATTCGGCATGAGCGGTT
The DNA here is from genome assembly GCA_052173475.1 of Treponema sp. Taxonomy (GTDB): domain Bacteria; phylum Spirochaetota; class Spirochaetia; order Treponematales; family Treponemataceae; genus Treponema. The sequence continues at coordinate 6,338 of JBQMYN010000031.1, read as the reverse complement.
TCCGCATTTGTGCAATCCGGAAGAATTTTGTGTTTGCAAGACAATTTTTACCTACATGGGGCAGCCGCGAAAACGGTTACGCGTATTGCAGCCCCATGGGTTAAGAACTGGATAAAGTCCTTATTATTGTTTTTTTACTGTAAGCGTAGCAACTTTCTTGGCATCGGATGAAACGCCGTCCTTAGTAAGCGTTACTGAAATATCGCAGTTTACATCTGCTGCGCTATTTGCAGGGCGTTGTACCGTTGCTACGTTGCCTGTAAAGCTGATAGCGTTTTCACTACTTGACCATGCAAATGTTACACCGGTAAATTTAGCATCAGTAGGATTAGTGATCGTAAAGTTTTTCGTAACGGAAGCTTCTGTATCGCCAGCGGTAAGCGCTGCGGTAAGCGCTGCTTTTACAAGCGGGTCGGCTGCCAATGTGTTAAGGCTTTCTTTCGTAACAGTACCGCCGCCTTGCTGTGCGTCTGCTTTTTTTACTGTAAGCGTAGCAACTTTCTTGGCATCGGATGAAACGCCGTCCTTAGTAAGCGTTACTGAAATATCGCAGTTTACATCTGCTGCGCTATTTGCAGGGCGTTGTACCGTTGCTACGTTGCCTGTAAAGCTGATAGCGTTTTCACTACTTGACCATGCAAATGTTACACCGGTAAATTTAGCATCAGTAGGATTAGTGATCGTAAAGTTTTTCGTAACGGAAGCTTCTGTATCGCCAGCGGTAAGCGCTGCGGTAAGCGCTGCTTTTACAAGCGGGTCGGCTGCCAATGTGTTAAGGCTTTCTTTCGTAACAGTACCGCCGCCTTGCTGTGCGTCTGCTTTTTTTACTGTAAGCGTAGCAACTTTCTTGGCATCGGATGAAACGCCGTCCTTAGTAAGCGTTACTGAAATATCGCAGTTTACATCTGCTGCGCTATTTGCAGGGCGTTGTACCGTTGCTACGTTGCCTGTAAAGCTGATAGCGTTTTCACTACTTGACCATGCAAATGTTACACCGGTAAATTTAGCATCAGTAGGATTAGTGATCGTAAAGTTTTTCGTAACGGAAGCTTCTGTATCGCCAGCGGTAAGCGCTGCGGTAAGCGCTGCTTTTACAAGCGGGTCGGCTGCCAATGTGTTAAGGCTTTCTTTCGTAACAGTACCGCCGCCTTGCTGTGCGTCTGCTTTTGAGATTCCTTGTATCATGCTTCTTGCAAGAACGACCGGCTTCTTACCAGCTTCTTCTTTCAGAAGCTCAACGGTAAAGGTGTACTTGGTGTTCGCTTTCGGCATTTTAGCAACGATCCCTGCTTTAACATTTGCATCAAACTGCGCTTTAGGACACTTGTGTTCGGTTGCAGATGACATCATACCGAACGTAAAAGCTATATCAGCTCCTGCACCGTTTTCTTTTGCAGTAATTTTTGCGTATGTATACGCATCGACTGCAACTTTTTCGGCACTCAGCTTAATTTCATTGGCAGCGTCGCCCGTTTCGGCTTTTGCCTTGGTTAAAGCAGCCGGAATCCCCTGTGATGATTTTGTGTCATTAGCCTGAGAACAGGCTGTAACCAGTGATAGTACGGCAGCAATGCTTAAGCCGAACAACACACGTGAAACATGTTTCATGTTTGCCTCCATAAAAATTGCATGATGAGTTTCATCACGCTCAAAATTCTTGGGCGCAAACCCAAGAGTATGCACAGCATACCCCCCCCCCCTTTGTGTCAAGGGGTAAAATGCAAAAAAATTATTTTTTTTCCATTTTTTCTATCGTATTATTGTATTTGAACATACCGCTGCGGCAGCGGTATGCCTTACTTAAAAAGTACGCAATTTTTTGCTATCGGCAGTGACCGGCTGACAATACCTCTGTTCAGAGGGGAAAAAACGGTTTGAAAACGAAGGTATCAAACCGGTCTCATCTTTCATTCTCCATAAATACAGAATCCCTTGCATTGGAAACCATCAATTGACATAAAAGGAAAGGACGTATACACTCTCACTCAAATAGACCAGTTCAGAAACTTTAGTTTCAAAATAGGCTACCATGAAATGAGATGTTGGGAACCCCTAAAAACCTCAGTGTTTAGAGATGCCCTGTTATAAATCGTACAAGCGGAAGCCATAGTATGTGCGATTTTGAACCCATCGAGCTGTTCGGCAACAAAGTTATCAAACAGGTCTAATCATAGAGGATGCAAATGAGCAGCAAAGAACAAAACAAAAAAAAATTAGTACACTGGGCAGATCAAACTGCGGAAAAAATTATCCGCGAACGCGGCGACCTCGATTCTTACACCTGTGCATCAGGTATTACCCCATCCGGCACTGTGCATATTGGTAATTTCCGTGAAATTATTTCTGTAGATTTAGTAGTACGAGCACTACGCGATAGAGGAAAGAATGTCAGATTTATTTATTCATGGGATGATTATGATGTATTCCGTAAAGTTCCGGCGAATATGCCGCATCCTGAACTATTAGAGCAGTATTTACGGTATCCTATTACTGAAGTTCCCGATACATTTAAACGAGATAAAAGCTATGCCCGCCACCACGAGCATGATGTAGAATCAGTCTTGCCGATTGTCGGTATTCATCCGGAATTTTTATATCAAGCGGAACGCTATGGCGCGAGCATGTATGCAGAAGGAATGAAAATCGCATTGGACAACCGCATGGTACTGCGGGATATTTTAAATACATATCGCGATGATGAGCATAAAATGACCGAAGAGTATTGGCCTGTTTCTGTTTTCTGTACCAAATGCCGAAAAGATACAACAGCAGTCGATACGTGGGATAATGAATGGTCGCTACATTACACCTGCGAATGCGGAAATGATGAAACGCTTGATCTACGCACAACCAATTCAGTAAAACTGGGCTGGCGTGTTGATTGGCCGATGCGTTGGAAGCATGAAAAAGTAGTATTTGAACCGGCGGGTAAAGATCATCATTCACAAGGAGGCTCTTTCGATACAGCACGGCTCGTTGCAGAGCGTATTTATAATTGGCACGCTCCGGTTTCTTTCCGTTATGATTTTATCGGTTTGAAAGGGCTGCCGGGAAAAATGTCTTCATCAAAAGGAGCTGTTATTAGTCTTGCAGAGGTATTAAAAGTGTATCCGCCGGAAATTACGCGGTATCTTTTTGCATCCACCCGCCCCAATACGGAATTTTCAATCAGTTTTGATTTAGATGTTATTAAAATCTATGAAGATTATGATAAAACAGAACGGATCGCATGGGGAATTGATACAGCGAAAAACGATGAAGTCTATGCAAAAGAACGCCGTATTTACGAGTTGTCTCAGCCTGAAGGAATGCCGCCGTGCAGTGCCTACCAAATTCCATTCCGGCATCTGTGTAATTTACTCCAAATTAATTCTGGTAATATTGAAGCAGTGCTGCATACCATCCCTGATATTAAGCCGGAACAGATAGAGCGATTTAAGACCCGTGCGCGCTGTGCGTGGTTCTGGATTACTGAATGCGCTCCTGAAGAATTCCGCTTTACATTGCGCACTGATGGACAGAAAGTCCCGCTTGATGCTGCGGCAGTGCAGGCAGTGCAGGATATTCGGGATAATGTATTACCCCGTATGGATACGCTGGATGAAAAAGCTTTTTCGACAGCATTGTACGATAGTGCTCATGCGTACAGCATAGAGCCGAAAGACCTCTTTACCGCTATCTATAGAGTGCTGATCGGCAAAGAGCAGGGTCCGCGTCTTGCCGGATTTATGAAAATAATTGGCAAAGAACGGCTTGCACAATTGTTCGCATCGTATTAAAATACACAGCAATGATACACTCTCTACAAATAGCTGACTACATATTCCTACTTAGAAAAAAACTTTCCGAAAACGCTGATTTTTGGAAAGCTTTTTTAGATTCAGTGGTGATACGTACCATTACGCCATTACGGTGTAACGGTGTAATGTTGCAATCACATCCTGCTGCATTTAGTAGTCAGCGAGCTATATTTTTAAATTTATCGTTTAAACGCTCTTTTTTAAGGGCGTTTTTTTTTGAGCTAGTCAAAAAAATACAATAAACCTATTCTGAACGGATGTTTCCGCTCAGGTCTGATGTATGCAGAGTGAAAAATACTATTTTAAGATTTACGGGAGTATTGAATGAGAAAAATTATTATGAAAGCTGAATCCTTGGAGGGGTATCTAACTGCACAGGATACTGTATATGTACAGGAGTTGGATAATTTATACGGCAGGGCAACAGAGCAGTTCAAAATACTCGAAAGTACTGCAAGCAGTGAAGCAACGCAGACAGCAGAGAAAGAAATTATTGCTCTTTATGATGAAATGGGAAAGATTCAGCAGAAAATCTGTAAAGAAGTTCCGCAATTAAAAGTGTATTCATTTGAAACAGAGCATGAAAGTCATGCAGAAGCCTCTCGAGTTATGGCGAAATTGCGTAAAGCGGAAACCGGACATAATGAATTTATTTACTACACACAGCGAGCCTTTGAAATGTTGTTCAAAATTGCCTACCGCGGCAGCCATGAAGACAGTAAAAATTATCTTATCTCAAAAACACCAGTCGTCGTACCGGTACAAAATTATGCTGTACATAAAATTAGCGATATTGATCATAAAATCGAAAATACCGTTATGTGCGTTATGCTGCGCGGGGCACTCTTACCTTCTATGATTATGTCAAAAGAAATTGAAGAATATTCGTCCCATGGATATGTAACGCCCTTTGCCCTCTTCAAAATCAAACGAGATGACACCAAGCATTTGAAAGATATGCAATACATACTTAATTTGGATATGTCATACTTCAATCTTGAAGAATTAAACGGCAAAGACCTTATTTTTGCTGACCCGATGAATGCGACCGGAGGCAGTCTGATCACCGTAGTAAAATATCTTGAACGGCAAGGCGTTAAACCCAAGTCGATTAGCTGCTTTCATGTTATTTCTTCCTTAAAAGGAGCCTTATGTGCTGCGCGTGCATTAACTAACTGCACAGTGTACACGCTCTGGATGGATCCTTCGCTTAATAATGGAGCATATATTCTGCCAGGCTTAGGAGATGCAGGCGACAGGCTGAATGGCGTTGATGAACCTGAGCACCCGCGTAACATGATTCAACTTATTGCTGATTATGGCGCAACTATTGCAGGTCTCTACCGGCATCAGTTGCGGGCAATAGAAAATGTAGTGTTGCAAAATAAGTAGGGCAAGGGGCTGTCCCAAAAATTGATTAAACCTGTTCGGAAACTTCAGTTTCGGCACAAGCTACCTTGTAATGCGATGTCGACCTGTTCGAAAATAGAGTTATCGAACAGGTCTATTCCTTGCGGGATAGTCCCTTATCCATTCACAGTAGTTTATTTTGGGAGAAATTTATGCATAAAAAGCTTTTTATATGTACTGTTTTAGCGGCTGCCAGTGCAGCAGCGTTTGCAAGCGGTAGGACGGATTCAAAACTTGCAAAGGATTACTTTGAGTTAGGACAAGCATTTGCTGAAGTTTCAAAATATGAGAAAGCAATTGAGTATTATCAGAAAGCAGCTGCTGATCCTGCACATAAAAATGCTGCCGAGTATAACCTTGCACGTGTGTACACTCTCCAAAATGACTGGGGGAATGCCCTCAAGCTGCTTGAAAAACAGTACAAGACTGCTCCTGATAATAGTATGATATGCAATGCGTTTGCCTATACGCTTGCTGCTTCCGGAAATGCAGAACGGGCGGCAAATCTGTATAAAGCTATCTACGACAAGGATAAGTACAATCCTGAAGCTGCATTTAATTATGTGCGTATTCTTATTGCTGCAAAAAAATATCAAGAGGGATTAACATTTTTAGAATCGATCAAAACCGATTTTCCTGAAAATACTGAAAAACGTATCTATGATGAATTGGAAGAAAAGCTGCATAAACTGCTTGAGCCGCCCAAAGACGAGGCTAAAGAAAGCTCCAAAACAGACAGTGCTGCTGCCAACGGTGAATCCGCACAAGAACCAATCGGCAGCAAAACTGATGATGCAGAAAAAAGCGGTCGTGCAATACCAGAAAAAAAAGCAGGCAATGCTGATCAAAAAAATCCTCCCCAGATGGATGGCGGCAGCACTGCTCAACCTAGCCAAAATTCAGCGGCTGCAAAAACCGGTGCAGTCTCTCCGCAGGCAACTGAAAAAGCCCCTACCGATTCTGCTGCCACACAAAAAAAGTAGTAGGGCATCTGCAAAAAACACAGGTATAGATTTTTAGCAGATACCGTCGCCATCCGTGGGAAACCGCCGTATATATGTAGTGTTATCAAGAAAGGAGGACTGTTTTTAATAATAATAAAAAAGGGGGGGGGGGGGGGGGGGGGGG